>CANFIC010000256.1 GCA_947446685.1 Burkholderiales bacterium | reverse complement strand
TCGCGCTGATGCGGCGAAAGATCCGGATCATTGGCATGGCGGTAGACCAGCACTCCGAGCAAATGCATCGGCTCGGCGGCCAGCACCGCTTCCTGGATCTGGCGCCTCAGCTTCCTGTGCTTGAAAAATCCGAACATGAATCAATCCTCGCTGTTGCGCCTGCCGTGATCGCTTGACGCGGGTCCCAGCCTGGCAATGCCTGGGGATTGGAAATGCAGCGCCATCATGCCAGTTCCCGCCGCCAGAGCGCGGGTGAAAACCCGCAACTTACCCAGGACGCAGCCCGGTTATGCTGCGGCCAAGCGCAGTCGACAAAGCTTTACATCGGCATCAGCCAGGCCCTTGCTGATTCGATCGATATAGCCGTTACCCTGACTACCAAGTCCTTGCAAGCGGAGCCGCACGACATGATCACACGCAGACAAGCCATTGCAGCGAGCCTGTTGCCGCTTGCCAGTTGGCAACCAGCGTCGGGGCAGGCGACTGCGCCATTGAGTGATCAAGAGCGGGCGCTGCATGCACTGAACCGCCTGGGCTACGGTCCGCGACCGGGTGACGCCGCAGCCATTGCCAGACAGGGCGCTGGCCCCTGGCTGGAGCAGTTCTTGGCAAGGCAGATGGAACCCTCGACTCTGGCCTTGCCGCAAGCGCTCGATCAGCGCCTGCAAGGCTTTGCAACCACCCAGCTGAGCCAGGCCGCGCTGATCGGCCGCTACCGCGAAGCCACCCAGGCGAACCAGGCGGCGCAGCGCGCTGCAGGACCCAACAGCACCGACAGCGACACCGCCGCTGCACTGGCCAAGGCACGCCGTGAACTGGTGCGGCCGGTGCTGGTCGAGGCCTCCTCGGAGAGACTGTTGCGAGCGATGGACAGCCCGGCGCAACTCGAAGAGCTGCTGGTCGAGTTCTGGTTCAACCATTTCAATGTCTTTGCCGGCAAGGGCCAGGTGGCGGTGCTGGTCGGCGACTATGAGCGCCAGGCGATCCGGCCCCATGTATTCGGGCGTTTTCGCAATATGCTTTCGGCCACCGCCAGGCACCCGGCGATGTTGATCTATCTGGACAATGTCCAAAGCGTGGCACCAGGCTACCAAGCACCGGGCCGCCAAATCAACCCCAATGCCGCACGCTTGACAGGGCTGAATGAAAACTATGCCCGCGAACTGATGGAGCTGCACACGCTCGGCGTCGATGGCGGCTATAGCCAGCGCGATGTCACCGAGCTGGCTCGTATGCTGACCGGCTGGACCATCAACTATCGCGCCGCGCTGAGCGGCAGCCAGGGCGACCTGTTTGTTTTCGATCCGGGCCGTCATGACCGGGGGTCCAAAGAATGGCTGGGCCAGAAGGTCGAGTCCAGCGGCAAGTCCGAAGGCGAGATGGCACTCGACCTGCTGGCCACACATCCAGCCACGGCCAGGCACATCGCCTTCAAGCTGGCCCAGGCCTTTGTGGCCGACCAGCCGCCGCCGGCCCTGGTGCAACGCATGGCCGCGCGATTCACTGCCACATCCGGTGATCTGAAGGCCGTCATGCAGACCATGATCAGCTCGGACGAATTCTGGCGGAGGGAAAGTTTCGGCACCAAGTTCAAGACGCCTTACCGCTATCTGCTCAGCACTTTGCGCGCGCTCGACGTCAGCGATGTGCAGGACATTCCGCCCTTGATGCAGGTTCTCGCGCAGGCCGGCATGCCGCTGTATGGCGCACAGACGCCCGACGGCTACAAGAATGTCGAGGCCGCCTGGATGAACCCGGAAGCGCTGGCGCAACGGGTGCAATTTTCAGCCAAGCTGGCCGAGCGCCGCGCCAGCCGCGCCGCCAATGCAGATAGCGATACGGCGGCGTTGCTGGGCCTGCCGATATTCACCGCGGCGACGCGCGCCAGCGTGGCGGAGGAGCCTGCCCAGCTGCGGACGGCCTTGCTGCTCGGCAGCCCCGACTTCATGCATTACTGATTCAAGGGACTGCAGATGCAGCGAAGACATTTCATCCAGCAGGCTGGGGCATTGACCGGCTTGAGCTTCTGGTCTTGCAGCCAGGCGTCCAGTGACGCCAGCTTGGCGCAGCGCAAGCTGATCGTCGTCATGCTGCGCGGCGCGGTCGACGGGCTCAGCGTCGTCGTTCCCTACGCAGAGCCCGCCTATGCCGATTCGCGCAGCAGCACGGCTTTGGCCGCACCGGGCGCCGAAAAAGGCGTGCTCAAGCTCGACAACCGTTTCGGCCTGCACCCATCATTGACCCGCTTGATGCCGCTCTGGGAACAGGGCGCGATGAGCTTTGTCCACGCCAGCGGTTCTCCCGACAGCACAAGATCGCATTTCGACGCACAGGATTACCTGGAAAGCGGCACGCCCGGCCGCAAGAGCACGGCGGATGGCTGGATGAACCGCCTGCTGTCCACATTGCCCGGCCCGGC
Organism: Burkholderiales bacterium; assembly: GCA_947446685.1. Classification (GTDB taxonomy): domain Bacteria; phylum Pseudomonadota; class Gammaproteobacteria; order Burkholderiales; family Burkholderiaceae_C; genus Paucibacter_A. Next base: position 3,197 of record CANFIC010000256.1, on the reverse strand, counting down.
AGCGCCGACCCGCGCGCTCAGCATGGGGGCGACGCCGCAGCGGATCTTTGCTGGCGCGGCCACCGTCGCCAACCTGGGACTGGGCCCGCGGGCGCTCGACGCCAAGGTGATCGACGAGCCGCGCATGCAGGCGGCGCTGGAGAAACTCTATGCCCAGGACGGCAATATGGCCCGCACCTACAAGACCACCACCGAAGGCCGCAGCGAAATGAAACGCAGCATGGCCAATGGCGCGATGGATGCCGGCGCTGACAAGGGCGCGGCTTCGGCCAGCAGTTTCGCCACCGACGCCAGACGCCTGGGTCACTTGATCAGCAAGGACCCGCAGACCCAACTGGCCTTTACCTCGGTCGGTGGCTGGGATACCCATGTCAACCAGGGCGGCGCAGTGGGCCAGTTGGCGAATCGTCTGGCCAGTCTCGGCGAAGGGTTGGAAGCCCTGGCACAAGGTCTGGGCGACAGCATGAAGGACAGCGTCATCGTCGTGCTGAGCGAATTCGGCCGCACGCTGCGCCAGAACGGCACCGGCGGCACCGACCACGGCCGCGGCAATGTGATCTGGTTGCTTGGCGGCGCCTTGGCCGGCGGGCAGGTGTTCGGCGACTGGCCCGGGCTCGACGCGAGCGCCTTGGTTGACGGCCGCGATCTGGCCGTGACCACCGATTTCCGCGCCGTGCTGCGCCCGCTGCTGCAAGGCCATCTCGGACTCGGCGAAGCTGCGCTGGCCCAGGTGTTCCCCGACTTCAGCGGCGCCCTCAAGGGCAAGTTGCTGCGCAACGCCTGATGGCCTGGCCTTGGCTTGCACTGCCTGCAGGGCTGCGGCTCCTATAGGTAATCCCCACCTACCAGAAAGCCCAAGCCCGGCAATAATCCGCCGACCGCGCTGGCTTGCAAGCACGCGCATCCCCTGTCTGGTTGCCAACCCAATGGAAGCGAATCGATGATGCGCATTGATCTGAAAACTGGCCTGCTCGCCTTCTCCGCCCTGCTTTGCGCGACCACGTTCGCGCAGGAAAGCAGCAAACCCGAAGCCAGCAATATGAAGCTGGTCGGCTACAGCGACCTGCAGGCCCGCACGGCCTATCAGCCGGTGATCCAGAAACAGGGTGATCGCTGGATCGCCTACATCGGCCACCATGGCGACAAGAAGCTGAACCCATTGACCCAAAAAATGGAGGACAACGGCACCTCCATCATCGATGTCACCGATCCCAAGAAACCCAAATACCTGAGCCATCTTCCCGGCGAAGAAGGCAAAGCCGAGCAAGGCGGCGCGCAGATGGTGCGGGTCTGTCGCGGGGCAGACCTGCCCAAGGCTGACAAGAGCAAGTACTACATGCTGCGGGTCTTCGGCAACCAGGCCCATGAAGTCTGGGACGTCTCCGAGCCTGCACAGCCGACCCTGCTGACCACGATTGGCAAGGGCCTGAAAGGGACGCACAAGAATTTCTGGGAATGCGACACCGGTATCGCTTATCTGGTTTCGGGGAATCCGCAATGGCGTACCAACCGCATGACCCAAATCTATGACTTGTCAGATCCTGCCAAGCCTGTCTTCATTCGCGATTTCGGCCTGATTGGTCAGCAACCCGGTGCCGGCGGCGCGGTGCCGATTTCATTGCATGGTGCGATTTCGACCGGGCCCAAAGGCAACCGCGTGTTCTTCGGCTACGGCACCAATACCGAAGGTGTGCTGCAGATCGTTGATCGCGACAAATTGCTCAATGGTCCGAAGGAGCCGACGCCTGAAAACCTGCTGGCGCCGCAGATCGCCCGACTCGACATGCCGCCGATGCATGGTGCACATACCGCCTTCCCCTTGCTAGGCATGGACGTGCCGGAGTTCTCCAAAAACCTGCTCGGCCGGGTACGTGACTTCATCGTCGTAACCGACGAGGCGATCCAGAAAGAATGTCTGGAAGGACGGCAGATGGTCTGGTTCGTCGACATCACGACCGAGACCAAACCGTTTGGCGTCGCCAGCTGGACGGTGCCGGAAAAGAGCGGCAACTTCTGCTCGCGTGGCGGCCGCTTCGGCACCCATTCATCGAACGAAAGCACTGCAGCGGTGTTCCACAAACGCATCATGTTCTTCGCCCATTTCAATGCAGGCGTGCGGGCCCTGGACATCCGCGACCCGTTCAGCCCGAAGGAAATCGCCTCTTACATCCCCGCGATGAACGCCAACACGGTGGTGCTTGAAACGCCCGCCGGTCAGGCTGCCAAGCTGCCTTACACAGCGGCCGCGACCAAGCGCGCGATCCAGACCAACAACGTCGAAGTTGACGAGCGCGGCTATATCTATATCGTCGACCGGGCCAACACCGGCATGCATATTCTCGAGCTGACCGGCAAGGCCAAGGCCATCGCCAACTGGAAGGATGCGGCCAAGTGATGATGGCGGCGGCGAGCTGACTGATCACCGCCATGAGCCGGCCATTCCAGCAAGGCCGCAGGTTCTGGCTGATCGGCAGCGCTCTGCTCGGCCTGACCGCCAGCGCCATCGCGCAGACGGCGGTTGAAAAGCCATGGACATTGCAGATCATCGATGGCGTGATCGCGACCGACCAACAACTGATCAAGGTCACGCAAGGTGACCTGCTGCGCTGGCGCGTCAGCAGCAACCAGGCTGGCGAGTTGCACCTGCACGCCTACCGGCTGAGCCTCAAGCTGCAGGCCGGCGAAGAAAAATCGATCGCCTTCAGCGCCTTTGCCACCGGCAGGTTCCGGCTCGAATGGCATGCTGAAAAAAATCCCGCGGCGGACCAACACCAGGCCTTGGCCATGCTCGAGGTCAGGCCGCGGTGAAGCCACGCTGGCTGGCTGCCACTGTCATCCCGGTCATGGCGGGCAGCGCAATTGCCCATGGTTTTGAAGAACGCTATGACCTGCCCGTACCGCTGAGTTATGTGGTGGTCGGCGCCTGTGCCGCGGTGTTTCTGACCTTCGTACTCGCGATCCTGCTGATCCGCCGGCCAGCAATACCGTCCGCCGGCTTTGTCGGGCGAAAAAACCTGCTCCCTGCGGCCTTCAGGCAAGGCCTGGCCCGCTTGGCGCAAGCGCTGGTCTGGCTGCTTTTTGCCCTGACGATCAGCTCGGCCTTATGGGGTTCGCGCGATCCGCTGATGAATCTGGCGCCGACGATGATCTGGATCGTCTGGTGGATCGGTATCTCGTTCGCGGTCGTCATCTGCGGC
>CANFIC010000255.1 GCA_947446685.1 Burkholderiales bacterium | reverse complement strand
TGGCCGGCGGCGACCTTGGCGGCCTGCGTCGGCCCGGGCAGCGCGCAGGCTCTGCGCGAAGCCGGCGTGCCGGCCGAGTTGATCGTGCAGCCGCCTGATGATGCGGCGAGCCTGGATTCTGAACATCTCTGGCCGCAGCTGAGTCAGCGCGACTGGACGGGCCGCCAGGTACTGATGCTGCGTGGCGATGGGGGCCGTGATTGGCTGGCCATGCGGCTGCGCGAGCGGGGCGCTTGTTTGCAGTTGTTCAGCGTCTATCGGCGCCGCTGCCCCAGCCCCAGTTCGGCTGAGCAGGCCCTGCTGGCCGAGATCCTGGCAGCCCCCGGGCAGCATGTCTGGCTATTCAGCAGCGCCGAGGCGATCGGCCATCTGCAAACGCTGGCGCCGCTGCAACTCGACTGGTCTGCGGGGCAATGCATCGCGACGCATGAACGGATTGCCGAGCGCGCGCGCCGCTTGGGCTTCGGGCATGTGGTTTTGACGCGACCCGATGCAATTGCCGTTGCGCAAGCGCTCGATCGAATGCAGCCCGGCACCCTACAATCTCCGGCAACGTGAGTGAAACCCCAATTCCCCTGATCCAGAGCGGCCCGGCCGAGGCGCCTGACGCCGGCAACGCGAGCTCCGCATCCCCCGGCAAGCTGCCGCGCTGGTGGCCGACGGCGGCGCTGGCGCTGGCTGCGCTGGCCGGCATCGGCTTGGGCTGGCAAAGCCTCAGCCGGCAACAGACGCTTGAGCAGGAACTGGTGCGGCGCTGGGAGACCGTCCAACTCGACGCCCGCGAAGCTCGTGCCTCAGCCGCATTGGCGCAGCAACTGACTCGCGACATTGCGGCCAAAGTGGCCTTGCTTGACGCCCGGCTGGCAGAAGTGGCGCTGCAGCGTGGCCAGTTGGAAGAATTGATCCAGTCGATGTCGCGCTCACGTGACGAGAACGTCATCGTCGACATCGAAGCTTCGATCCGCGTGGCGATGCAACAGTCCGCGATCACCGGCAGTGCCGAGCCGCTGGTCTCTACATTGCGCCAGGCTGACGAGCGGCTATTGCGTTACAAGCAGCCGCGCATGGAAGGTGTGCGCCGCGCGGTGTTGCGCGATCTGGACCGGGTCAAAGCGATCAGCGGTGTCGATGTCGCTACATTGACGATCAAGCTCGACGAAGTGGTCCGACTGCTCGACGAATTGCCTTTGCTGGCCAGAGCTGACCTGCCAGGCGAATTGCTGGCGCAGTCGCCGCCGCGCAAGGAAGCTCCCGCGTCGAGCCCCGGGACCAGCCCGGATACGACTGTCGGCAAGCTCGAACAAGGATGGGCGCAGGTGCTGCACCGCTGGGACGGGCTGACAAGAATGGTCTGGGACGAAGCCAGAAACCTCTTGCGCGTCACCCGTATCGAACATCCCGAAGCGATGTTGGTGGCCCCTGAACAGAGTTATTTCCTGCGCGAAAACCTGAAGCTGCGGCTGCTCAATGCCCGCCTGGCTTTGCTGAGCCGGCAGTTCGACACCGCGCAGGCTGACCTGCGCAATGTGCAGGACAACCTGAGCCGCTATTTCGACCCGCGTTCGCGCAAGCTTGTCGCTGCGACCGAGTTGCTGCGCCAGGTGACGGGTCAGGCTCGCCAGGTCAACCTGGTTCGTCCGGATGACACGCTGGCCGCCTTGCTTGCAGCTGCGGCTGGTCGCTGAGGCATCACCATGCGTGCGGTGATCTGGCTGGTCCTGCTGTTCGCTGTCGCGGTGGTGGCGGCGCTGGCGCTGGGACGCAATGATGGTCTTGCGAGCTTTTACTGGAATGGCTGGCGTCTTGATGTCTCGCTGAACCTGTTTCTGCTGGTGCTGGTGGGATCCTGTTTTGCGCTGGTGACTGTGATCCAAACCTTGAATTCATTGATCAGCCTGCCGCGACGTGCCCATGAATGGCGGGTTTTGCAACGCGAACGCAGCGCGCAAGCGGCCTTGCGCGAGGCCTTGTCGGAGTTCTTCAGCGCCCGCTACAGCCGGGCCCAGAAAGAAGCGCAAAAAGCCTTGAGCATCCAGGCCCAGACGCCAGAACTGGTGGAGGACCATGGGTTCATGGCGCTGGGTCATCTGCTTGCGGCCAGCAGCGCCCACCGTTTGCAGGACAAGCGCCGGCGTGACGAACAACTGCAGTTGGCGCTGGAGTTGTCCAGCAGGGCCAAGCTGGGCCGGGCCCAGGAAGAGGGTGCGCGTCTGCTGGCTGCCGAATGGGCGCTTGACGACCGTGATGCCGAGAAGGCCTTGCACCTGCTGGCTGAGTTGAACCCAGGTGTGGCCAGGCGCACGCAAGCCTTGCGCTTGAAGCTGCAAGCAACAAGACTGGCGCGTCAACCGCTCGAAGCCCTCAGCACGGCGCGCTTGCTGGCCAAGCATCAGGGCTTTTCCAAGGTGGCGGCACAGGGACTGCTGCGCTCGCTGGCTTTCGAGGCCCTGGATAGCGCGCGTGACATCGAGCAGTTGCGCAGCGTCTGGCACCAGCTCGACAGCACCGATCGGCACGATGTCATCGTCGCCGTGCGCGCCGCAACCTGTGCGGCGGCCTTGAGTTCAGCTGAAGATGGACGCAGCTGGTTGCGGCCGTTCTGGGACGACATCGCCGATTTGCAGACCGAAGAGCGCGGTGCGCTCGGTGAAGCGCTGGTGCCGGTCGTCATCGGCATCGGCCCTGAATGGTTGGCGCGACTGGAGTCGGCGGTGAAGCGTTTCCCGCGCGACAAGCCATTGGTCTACGCACTCGGACATGCCTTGGTCGAGCGCCAGTTGTGGGGCAGGGCGAGGCTGATGCTCGAGCAAGTCCGCGATGATCGCAGCCTGTCTTTGGTGGCGCGCCGACGCAGTTGGTTGACCCTGGCGCGACTGGCTGAACAGGACGGTGACCTCGAGCGACGCGCGAGTTGCCACAGGGCTGCGGCCATGCTGCAGTGAGCGTCCGGCAAGGGTGGCCATGCTAAACTGCAAGACGTTGCGGCTGTAGCTCAGCTGGATAGAGTACTTGGCTACGAACCAAGGGGTCGTGGGTTCGATTCCTGCCAGCCGCACCATATGAATCAAGGACTTACATTCGAAAGGGTGTAAGTCCTTTCTTCTTTGTGTATTCCGCTGTTGCTCTGCTTGCCGTTTCTCCAAATCTTCCGCAAATGCCAATCCTGCGGGATTCAAGGACTGCGGCGACTCTGGACGGCTGATCCGCATGGGTCGCTAAGCGGTGTGTCAAACCAGGCCTCAAACGCCCAGGTCAGTGAGTCAAAATCGCCCATTTCTCTCCCGTGGGTTATGCAGAGCATCCTTAGTGTTGAAATACACTCTATTGCGCAGTGCTGGATCAAATGTTCATGGCTTGTGCACGAAACTGGTTTTGCGCCACGAAGGGATAAGACGATGACTACAGCCAACAAAATTGAATCTGAAATTTCAGCCTTGCCGCCGCACTTGCAGGCCGAGGTGCTTGATTTCGTGCAGTTCGTGAAGCAGCGCCATGGCATTGCCAACGCTTCTATCGCCGATAGCAATCTGCAGAGCGGTGGTGACTCGCCATTTTTTCAGGCACTGTCTGACGCGGGGTTTGTGGGCTGCATCGAAACTAACGAGCAGCTGTCCACCAGTTATAAGCAACACATCGATTTCTCCGCCAAGGTTGGTGTGCAAGCATGATTTTGGTGGACACGGGCGCATGGCTGGCGCTGGCCGACAAGGGCGACGCTTACCACGCGAAATGCGTTGCGTTTTTCCGCAGCAACCGCGAACCACTGATGACGACTTATCCCGTGCTGGTGGAGTGCGTGCATTTGATGTTCCGGCGCATCGGGGTTGCCAAGGCGCTGGCATGGATGGACGCGCTGGCGGCGCAAGGCGTTGGCGTGTTTGCAATGGGTGCCGACCATTTGCCGCGCCTGACCGAATTGATGCGACAGTATGCGGATATGCCCATGGATCTGGCGGATGCTTCGCTGGTCTTGCTGGCCGAAGAGTTTGGAGAAGGCCGGATTGTCAGCACGGATGAGCGCGATTTTCATGCGTATCGTTGGAAGAGCCAGCACCCGTTTAGCAACCTGCTGCTTGTCCAAAGCTGAACGGGTAGTTGGTTACGCCATCAGCTTGGCCAGCCTTTGGCCCAGGGCATCGAACGCCTTGACCTGTTCCGCCTCACGCCGGTCTTGGATGTACACGCCGCTCATGCCCTGCTTGATGTGGTTCTCGCATTCGTTGATTACGTCATTCGAGATGCCGAGTTGACTCATTAGCGTGGTGCTGCTCGATGTAGTCGATGATTTCCACCAAGTTGGTGGTTGCCTCCTCAGACCAACGAACGTTTTGCACGAGCTGTTCGGCGTTCTTCGAGCATGGCCTGAACCTTGGCCATGGCGGCATCATGTGGCAGGCGTGGTTTTTCGCTCAGCAGGGCTTCTTCAACCTTGGCGCGAAACCATTGGTCGTAGCTGGCTTCCAGTTCTTCGGTCTCGAACTCGGAAACGATCGGCGATAGCAGAGGAGTCATGCGATAAAGGTCAGCATAAACGGGCCAAAGGGCCAATCAGCGTCGTTTGTGTCAGCGCTGCAGATAAATCCAAGGTCGCTGCAGACGGTCGGCCGCACGAAAGCCCTCGATGCTCGCGCGGGACTGCAGGGTCGAGGCGATTTCGTCGAGCCCCGCCAGCATCATCGCGCGCTCGCGTGCCGGCACCGTGAAAGCCCAGCGGCGCCCATCGGGATGCACCACCTGTTGGTCGACCAGGCTGACGGTCAGCTCGAGCGGCCCGGCCTCGCATTCAGCGGCCAGACCCTGCAGCACCGATTCGTCCAGAATCACCGGCAGGACCCCGTTGCGGTGGCAATTGTTGCGAAAGATCGTGGCAAACGAGGGCGCGATCACCACTCGGATGCCGAATTGGCGCAAGGCCCAGGTGGCATGTTCGCGCGATGAACCGCAGCCGAAGTTCGGGCCTGCCAGCAAGATCGAGGCTTGGCGGTATCGGTCGCGGTTGAGCAAGAACGTCGGGTCTTCATGGCGTTCGTTCGCCGGCTGCAGATAGCGCCAATTGGCGAACAGGCGCGGGCCATAGCCGGTGCGGCCGGTGCCTGTCATCTCGCGTGAGGGAATGATGGCGTCGGTGTCGACGTCGGCCCGCATCAAGGGCGCGGCCAGGCCCTGGAAGGTGGTGAAAGGTTCCATCAGGATGCCCCGTTGACCCGAGGGTCGGTGAGTCGGCCCGCCAGGGCCGATGCAGCCACCGTCGCCGGACTGGCCAGGTGGGTGCGCACGCCAGGACCCTGGCGCCCCTCGAAGTTGCGGTTGGTGGTGGAGACCACCCGCCGCGCCGCGCCGAACGAGTCCCCGCCGGCAAAAAAGCACAGCGAACAACCCGATTCCCGCCATTCAAAACCGGCATCGCGGAAGATCTGGTCGAGTCCCTCGCGTTCGGCATCGCGTTTGACCTGGCTGGACCCCGGGACGACCAGGGCCAGCACGCCTTGTGCGACCCGCCGGCCCCTGACCACGGCCGCAGCAGCGCGCAGATCAGAGAGCCGGCTGTTGGTGCATGAGCCGATGAACGCTGCGTCGATCGGCACACCGGCCAGCACCATACCTGGCTCCAAACCC
>CANFIC010000254.1 GCA_947446685.1 Burkholderiales bacterium | reverse complement strand
ATGAATTTTATTACCGCAGCTACTTCTTGATGTTGCCGATGCGCCGGTTGCGGCGCGAGCACTGTGCAGCCTTGCACCGCAATCGCAGTGGCTTGAATTGGCTCGCATTCCACGACGCTGATCATGGCGCGGGTGGCCCCGACAGTCTGGCCTGGATCGACGCGGTGCTGCACAGCGAGGGCATTGCCGACGCCGATGGTGAGGTCTGGCTGCATTGCTTTCCGCGCGTGCTCGGTTTTGCCTTCAAGCCGGTCAGCTTCTGGTATTGCCAGCGGGCCGATGGGTCGCTGGCTGCCATCCTGGTCGAAGTCAACAACACCTTCGGCGAGCGCCATTGCTATCTGCTGCAAGGCGAGGGCGCCGAGGCTCTGGCCTATGGCCGCGAACTGCAGGCGCGCAAGGTCTTCCATGTCTCACCGTTTTGCCGTGTCGCCGGCAGCTATCGCTTCCGTTTCATGCACAGCGGCAGCGGTCGCACCCTTGCGCGCATCGACCATGAAGACGAGGGCGGACCGCTGCTGCAGACCAGCGTCTCGGGCCGTTTGCAGCCCCTCACCCATTCCAGCGCCCGGGCCGCATTTTTCGCCATGCCCGCCCTGAGCTTGATGCTGGTCGCGCGCATCCATTGGCAGGCCATAAAGCTCGCCTTGAAGCGACTGCCGTTTTTTGGCAAACCGGCTGCGCCGGAAAAATTCATTACCCGTTGACTGAACGATTTTGACCATGAATTCAACCACGCTCACTTCCACGATCAACCTTCCCGGCGGCGCGCCGGCGGCGGCACGCACGGTCTTCAAGTTGCTGCAGCGATTGCGCTTTGGCAGCCTCGATGTGCAGATGCCCGACGGCAGTTCAGCCCATTTCGGCGCGGCAGCCAGCAGCGACGCCGATTCGCCGCGTGCGGCGCTGCGCATTCGCGACTGGGCGGTCTGCGCGGCAGCGCTGCGCAGCGGCGATATCGGCTTTGCCGAAAGTTATATGGCTGGGCATTGGAGCTCGCCCGACCTGCATGCGCTGCTCGAGTTGTTCATCCGCAACCGCGAAGCCTTGGACGAAGTCGTCTACGGCCGCTGGTGGGGTGCGCTGCTGTACCGCCTGCGCCATCTGCTCAATCGCAACAGCCGCAAGGGCAGTCGCAAGAATATCGAGGCGCATTACGACCTCGGCAATGAGTTCTACAAGCTCTGGCTTGACGAAAGCATGAACTATTCGAGCGCCTGGTTTGACGGTGATCTGACCCGCTCGCTGCCCGCAGCGCAAACCGCCAAGATGCGCCGGGCCTTGCAGCAATGCAAGGTCGGGCCGGGGTCGCGCGTGCTGGAAATCGGTTGCGGCTGGGGTGCAGTGGCCGAATGTGCGGCGCGTGACTTCGGTGCCCATCTGACTGGGGTTACCTTGTCCAGCGAGCAATTGGCCTGGGCACGGCAGCGGCTGGAAAGTGCCGGCTTTGCAGCACAGACTGATTTGCGCTTGCAGGATTACCGCGACATCAGCGATGCGCCGTTTGACGCGGTCTTGTCGATCGAGATGTTCGAAGCGGTCGGGCGTGAATATTGGGGCGGTTATTTCAAGGCCGTCCACACCAGCCTGAAGCCAGGCGGCTTGGCCTGCATCCAGAGCATCACGATCCGCGACGACCTGTTCGAACGCTATGCAGGGTCGACCGATTTCATCCAGCAATACATCTTCCCCGGCGGCATGTTGCCCAGCCCGAGCGAGTTTCGCCGCCATGCCAGAAGGGCCGGGCTGCGCATCGTCGAGGAGATGGCTTTCGGCGCTGACTATGCCGAGACCTTGAGGCGCTGGCGCGAAGTCTTTTTGCGCCATGAGGGGCAGGTGCTCGAGCAGGGCTTTGACGCCCGTTTCATGCGCTTGTGGGAGTTCTATCTGGCTTATTGCGAGGCAGCTTTCGACGCTGGCAATACCGATGTGATGCAGTTCACCCTGACGCGAGACTGAGATGCAGCGCCGCGTCTGTCTGGCCGGACTGCTCGGTTTGGCCCTGCCTGCACAGGCTGCAGCGCCCGAACTGGCCGATCTGCGCTTGCAAGGTCAGGGACAGTTGCGCTATTTCGGGCTGCTGATCTACGCCGCGCGCCTATGGGTGCGCGAGCCGGTGGATGCGCAGAACTGGGCTTCGCAGACCTTGGCGCTCGAGCTTGAATATGCGCGCAGTCTCAGCGGCAAGGAGATTGCGAAACGCTCGCTGGTCGAAATGCGCCGCCAGGCCGAGATAAGCTCTGCCAAGGCCAGCCAATGGCTGGCCGAGATGGAAGCCGCTTTCCCGGATGTACAGGCTGGCGATCGCATCAGCGGCCTGCAGGAACCCGGCAGCGCAGTGAGATTTTTTGTCAACGGCAGGCCGCAGCGGCGCATCGCCGACGCCGAGTTTGGCCGGCTCTTCTTCGGCATCTGGCTGGCGCCGCAAAGCTCCGAGCCGGCTTTGCGCCAGCTGCTGCTGGGAGGTGCCAATGCGGGCTGAACATCCGGCCAGTTTCGGCGCCGCTGCCGGTCTGCGCTATGGGTCGATCGGCTTCGCCCTGGCCTTCGTGGCTTTGCCGCTTTATGTCACGCTGCCGGCGCATTACGCCTCGCAGTTCGGCATGCCGCTGGCCTGGGTCGGCGCATTGCTGCTGCTGGCCCGATTGTTTGACGCCTTGCTCGACCCCTGGATCGGCCGGCAATGCGATCGCTGGCTGAATCGCCGACCGGCGGCCATCCTGGGCTTGATGGCCGCAGCTGCGCTGCTGCTGACAGCTGGCTTCGTTGGTCTGTTCTTCCCGCCTTTGCGCGAGCCAGAGGCGCTGCGGGTCTGGTGCCTGACATTTCTGCTCCTGACTTACCTCGGCTACAGCCTGCTCAGCGTGATGCATCAGGCCTGGGGCGCAAGGCTGGGTGGCGACGCCTTGCGCCAGACCCGCGTGGTTGCCTGGCGCGAGGGCTTTGCGCTGATCGGTGTGATTACTGCCAGCTTGCTGCCATCGCTGTTGGGCCTGACAGCGACTTCAGCCTTGCTGGCGCTCAGCCTGGCTGCCGGCTTGTGGTGGCTGCGCCTGGCGCCTGCGCCGTTGCGCTTGGCTGATGCGGCTGCCGCACCCGCCGTGGCAGTCTGGCGCACGCCGGGGTTCAGGCGCTTGCTCGCGGTGTTCCTGTTGAACGGCATCGCGGCGGCGATCCCTGCGACCTTGTTGCTCTTCTTCGTTCGCGATCGCCTCCAAACACCTTCGTTTGAAGGGCCTTATCTGGCCGCTTATTTCATCGCTGCAGCGCTGTCCTTGCCCTGCTGGTTGCGGGTGGTGGCAAGGATTGGACAGGCTCGCGCCTGGGCCCTGGCCATGGTGCTGGCCTTGTTGGCTTTCGGCTGGGCAGCCTGTCTGGGTGCAGGCGATAGCTTGCCCTTCACGCTCGTATGCATCGCAACTGGCGTTGCCTTGGGTGCCGACTTGGCTATTCCCGGGGCGATGCTCGCCCTGGTGATCCAGCAGGCCGGCCTGGGCGGCCGGGCTGAAGGGGCTTTCTTCGGCTGGTGGAATGCCGCCAACAAGCTCAATCTGGCTTTGGCTGCGGGCTTGGCGCTGCCGCTGCTGCAATGGTTCGGCTATGAACCGGACCGGCGCGACGACCAGGCCATGCAGGCCTTGACGCTGGCCTATTGCATCTTGCCCTGGATCTTGAAACTGGCAGCGCTGCTGCTGCTCTATGCCTTCTGGATCCGACCTGTTGAAAAGGAGATGAAATGAACCCATCGATGTTGAACCGCCGCCTCGTCCTGCTGGGCGCCAGTTCGGCCCTGCTGGCCGGCTGCGCAGCACCGGGGCCGGCTGACTATGCCAGCGAGAAGCCGGTGCTCGATCTGCGCAGCTATTTTTCGGGCAAGCTGATTGCCCATGGCATCTTCACCGACCGCAGCGGCCAGGTGCAACGCCGCTTCGTCGTCAATCTCAAAGGAAGCTGGAATGCAGCCGTCTGCGTGCTGGAAGAGGATTTCGAGTACAGCGACGGCGTACGCGAGCGACGCGTCTGGACGATTACCGATCTGGGCGGCGGGCGCTACAGCGGCACCGCGGGCGACGTCGTCGGCCAAGCCCAGGGGCAGGCTTCTGGCAATGCTCTGCGCTGGCGCTATGCGCTCAAACTGCCGGTTGGCGGACAGGTCTACGAAGTTGATTTCGACGACTGGATGTATCTGGTCGACGAGCGGGTGATGCTCAACAAGGCGCAGATGAGCAAGTTTGGTATCAAGCTCGGCGAGGTCACCTTGTCGTTCCAGAAACTTTGACGCGATGGCCATGAATCCAGAATTGAAGGATTGGCAGGGCCGCGTGGTCTGGCTGGTCGGCGCGTCGAGCGGTATCGGCCGCGCGCTGGCCGTGGCGCTGCATGGCGCCGGCGCCACCGTCATCTTGTCGGCCCGCCAAAAGCCGCTGCTCGACGACTTTGTTCGCGAGCATCCCGGCTCGGAAGCGATTTCGCTTGACGTGCTCGAAGCGGCAACGCTGCAGCAGGCCGCGCAGCAGATCGTCAGCGACCACGGTCGCATCGACCTGGCGCTTTATTGCGCCGGCCATTACCAGCCGATGCGCGCGCAGGATTTTTCGCTTGCCGGGGCGCTGCGGCATCTCGATGTCAACTATGTCGGCGCGCTGAACCTGCTGGCTGCGATGCTGCCGCAACTGCTCTTGCAGGCCCATCGCGGGCAGGGCGGCCATCTCAGTCTGGTCTCGAGCGTGGCAGGCTTTCGCGGCCTGCCCAGATCGCTGGCTTATGGGCCGTCGAAAGCGGCCTTGAGTCATCTGGCGGAAGCCCTCTATCTTGATCTGTCGCCATCAAAGATCGGCGTGTCGGTGATTCATCCCGGCTTTGTCGCCACCCCCCTGACCGCGCAGAATGATTTCCATATGCCGGCCTTGATCACTGCCGATCAGGCCGCACAGGAGATCCTCAAAGGCTGGGCCAAGGGCCGGTTCGAGATCCATTTCCCCAAACGCTTCACCTTGTTATTGAAGCTGATGAGCCACCTTGGCCATGGTCTTTATTTTTGGATGGTGCGTCGCGCCACAGGCTCATGAGTGAAGCAAGACATGACGATCCTCGCGCTGTGGCAGTGATCGCCTTCTTTGAGAAGTTGCAGCCCAATGACATCGACCGGATCAGCCTGTTCTACACCGAGCAGGCTTTCTTCAAGGATCCGTTCAACGAAGTCCGTAACCTCGCTGGTGTGCAACGGGTGTTTGCCCATATGTTCGATACCCTGGATGAGCCGCGCTTCGAAGTCATCGATGTGCTGGTGCAAGGTCAGCAATGTTTCCTCAGCTGGGATTTCCACTTCCGCCGCCAAGGCCAGGCGATCGAGCGTTGCATCCATGGCAGCAGCCATCTGCGCTTTGCCACTGACGACCGCATTGCCTACCACCGCGACTACTGGGATGCGGCCGAGGAACTGTACGAAAAGCTGCCTTTGCTCGGCAACCTGCTGCGCTGGATCAAGCGCCGGATCAAGGCTTAGTACGCGCCCTAGTGTCTAATTGCGTAAGTTAACGATAGTGTTACGAAGCTGCGCTCCCCTGACCTCGCGCTTGCGCCACACGAATGGCGCTGCGTTTTCGTTGTAGGCGGCAGT
>CANFIC010000253.1 GCA_947446685.1 Burkholderiales bacterium | reverse complement strand
TGATCTGCGACCAGCCGGCCAGCACGCTCGGCCATATCAAATCGGGCAATTTGAAGCCGATCGCGGTGGCCACTGCGGCAAGGCTGAAGTCGCTGCCGGCTGTGCCGACATTCTCCGAGTCCGGCCTGCCGGGTTTCGAACTGGCGGTCTGGCATGGTCTTTATGCGCCCAAGGGCACGCCCAAGCCGGTCATCGACCGGCTGGTCGTGGCCTTGCAACAAGCGCTGCAGGATCCTGCGCTGGTCAAGCAATACCAGGACATGAGCGCGCTGTTTGCCAGCCCTGAGCAGTCCGGCCCGGAAGCCTTGCGCCGCTTTGTCAAGAGCGAGGTCGAACGCTGGAAAGTCGCGATGAAGTCGGCCGGCATCCAGCCCGAGTGATGGTCGGCAGCGCCTGAATCAATCGGTCCGGTCCAAGCGGTCGAGGCGGCGGTCGGCCATCAACACCCGCTCGGGAATCTCCCACAGCAGCAGCCGGGGCGGCGTTTGCTTGAAGGCCGCGCTGCCAAGATAGGCGCGCGCTGCGCCTGCGAAGTCGCCGCCATCGACGGCGAAATTGGCAACCCTGGTCTGCAGATGCTGGGCCAGGAAAGGCACGAAATTGCTGTTGCGCGAAAAACTGCTGCCGATCACAGCGATCGCCGGCAGTTCGGCGTCGCCGAACAAGTCGTCATTGTCGGCATTGCCGGCATTGATGCGCAGCAGGTTCGGCGTCACTGTCGCAATCGGCTCGAAGCGGCTTTGCTGCACCGATTCAGGCCTGGGTTGCAGGGCCGGTGGCAGCCATTCGATCCCGGCCAGCTTCACCAGGTCACCTGGGCGCGGTAACCGCTCCCGGCCGGTCATCTGCCAGCCCGGGCTGGACTGTTCGGCGCTGTTCAGCCGCGGGATTTTTCCTGAAATTCTTGCAGCGGCAGCCTCGGCGCCGGCTTCGCTCCAATGGCTGTCGGTTCGCAAGAACGGGCTTTGCCGCCTGGCCTGCAAGCCAGCCAAGGTGTCGTTCAGGTCGATCACCTCGACCCCGGCTTGCGCCAGCCTTGCGGTCCAGTCCTTGACCCGGTTTGCGAAGATGGCCGGCCGCTGCAGGCTGCCGAGATGTTCGGCCGCGACCCGGCTCTTGTCGGGGATGACCGCAACCAGCAAGGCGATGCCCTGACGCGCCAGCCGCTGGTTCAACCAGATGACTTCCTGGGCCCGCGCTGCCGCGTCCCTTGCGCCATCGGCATGTGGTGTCAGCTCATCGACCAGGAAGAGCCAGTCGCGCTCGCCTTCCCGCACCCTGGGCCCCAGGTCGCCGGCGAGCTGCCAACTCAAGCCCCGTTCGATTTGCGCCGCGCCCGCCGGTAACGCCGCTTTGGCCATCGCCAGCGCGGCTTGCTGCATCGGCTTGCCGGCCATGAAATCCTGCCAGCCAGTAAAGGGTAGGCTGAACCCGGCCGCGAACCAGGCCTGCCCATTGCTCAGCAACCCCAGCAGCAGCAGCAAGACGAAGCAAAGGCCTGCCAAGGCGTCGGGTAAAGGCACCCGTTGGCTGGGTGCGAAGGGGGGCATGCTCATTGGCTCAGAACTGGAAGTAGAGGAAAGGGGTGGCGCCGCGGCTGGCGATCAACGCATAGGAAAACAAGAAGGCCGGCAACGGCCATTGACTGGCCATTGCCATCGTGCGTGTCGGCAGCCGCCTGACCATCGATGCCCGCAGCGCTGGCGCCAGCACGCAGGCCAGGCCCAGACCCAAGGCCAGGCCATGGACCGGGCGCAGCAGCACCGCCATCGCTTCGCCGATGTCGATGCCGTTCAAACCGGCCTGGCCCGCATACATCCGCAATGCGCCGTCGAAACTGTGGGCGCGAAAGATCGTCCAGGCCAGCATCACGAACAACAGGGTCAGGGCGCGTGACAGCAGCGGTGAGGGCTTTGGCCAACCCGCCTGATCCCAGGCTCTTGCGATGCAAAGCGCCAGGCCATGGGCGCTGCCCCAGAGCAAAAAGTTCCAGCTGTCGCCGCCATGCCAAAGCCCGGCGATCGCCATCGTCAGCAGCAAGTTGATATAGACCCGCAGCGCGCCGACCCGGTTGCCGCCGAAGGGGATGTAGAGGTAGTCGCGAATCCAGCTCGACAGCGACAGATGCCAACGGCGCCAGAAGTCCTGGATGCTGGTGGCGAGGTAGGGCTGGCGGAAGTTTTCGGGGAAGCGAAAACCCAGCATCAGCCCGAGTCCGATCGCCATGCCGCTGTAGCCGGCGAAGTCAAAGAACAGCTGCAGGGTGTAAGCCAGGCAACCGATCCAGCTGTCCAGCAGCGACGGTTGCTGCAGGCTGAATGCGAGATCGGCCACCGGGGCGATGGTGTCCGCAATCAGCACCTTCATGCTCATTCCGGTCATGAAGCGGCGCGCACCCTGGGCGAATTGCGGCCAGTCGAAACGCCTCGACATGAGCTCCTGCTTGACCCATTGATAACGGATGATGGGCCCGGCGATCAGGTGCACGAACATCGATTGGTAGGCGCCAAAGCTGGTGAAGCTGGGGTCAGCCGGGATGCTGCGGCGGTACACATCGACCAGGTAGGAAATCGACTGCAGCACGATGAAGGACAGCCCGATCGGCAGCAGCACCTGCTGCCATTGCGCGCTGAACCCGGCCGCCAAGGGCAGGCTTTCGACCAGAATGTTGGCGTACTTGAACCAGCACAGCAGCGCCAGGTTGATGGCAATGAAAAACGCCAGGGCCAGGCCGCGGCCTTGTTCCAGGCGGTCGATCACCAGTCCGCCGATCCAGCCCATCGCTGCCAGGCCGATGAAGAGCAGCAAGAAAGTCGGGCTCCACCAGCCATAGAAGACCCAGCTGCAAAGCAGCAGCAAGGCGTTGCGGCGGGTCGGCCCGACCAGCGCATAGAGCGCCAGGAACAGCGGCAGGAACAAGGTCAAGAACTCGAGCGATGCGAAGACCATCAAGGCTCCCGGTTTTACTGTGCCAACTGGTCAGCGGCAATGACCAGTCTGGAGCCGGCATCGGCCGGCATCACGAAGATGCTGTAGCGCTGACCTGCCTGCAAGTCGCCCAGCGCCAGCTTGGCCTGGTCAAGCTGACCCTGGCATTGCAGTTGCACCGAGATATTGACCGGATTCAGCGTGCGCCTTGCCAGGCTGCCACTGGCTACCCGTTCGAACAGCGCCGCGCTGCGGCCCAGCACGTTCAGCCCGGCGGCCTTGCAGCGCTTGTCAAGGTTGTAGAGCGCCAGTGACACTTTCAATGCATTGAAGTCGTCGGGCTGCTCGCGCAGCACGACCTGCTTGATCTCGCCGCTGCCAGACAGCGCCACCACGGTGGCAAACTCGCCCGGCTTGACGCTGACCGCAATCTCGCTTTGAACCTGTTTGTCGCTGAACTGGCCTTTCACCGCCCGGTTGGCGGGGACGGGAAAGAACTTGCTGGCTGGCTGCTCGGGCGCCAATTTGGCGCTGGCCTTTGATCCGGCCGCCTTGACATCGATCGCTGCGCTGCGGGCATTGACGAAGCGGACAAAGGCGGCATCCTGGCCGGGGCCGGTCTCGTACAGGGGAATCTCGGCGCTGTGAGCTGCAGCAGCCAAAGCGGTGATTGCCGCCGCAGCCCAAGCCTTCTTGCTGACTGCCCTCATGGCTTTTTCAGGCCCTGAATCGCCGGCAGTGCAGCGATCGCCTGGGTCATCGCCTGACTCCAGGATTTGTAACCGGCCAGCGTCAGATGCTGGCCATCCAGCGTGGCCCATTGGCCGGGCTTGGAAAATTTCAGCGAATCGACATAGGTGCAGGGCGCCACATTGCTGGCCAGAAAGTTCGACATCTGCTCGACCCGCTGGTCGTTTTTCTTGTACTTGCCGCCTGCCTGTCCCCAGGGTGGGCCGACCCAGACGCAGCTGGTGTGGGTGGCCGCGATTTCCTTGGCCAGGCTGGTCACACCCTGCCAGGCCCAGGCGCGTGGAAAGGCATCCTTGTCGTAAGAGGCCATCGCATCGCCAATGATGACGACGACGACATCGGGTTTTTCGGCAGCGATCAACTGCTTGATAGGTGTTGTCGTCGCATCGCGACCCTTGATGATGGCAGCACCACTGCTGCGGTCTCCGCCGCAGGGTACGGTGACCGTCTTGAGCCAGTCGCCCGCACTGGCGCCGCAGGCACCGATCGCATGGACTTTGGCGCCCTGCGAGCTCAGCTCTTCGTGCAATGGATTGATCAGGTAATTGGCTTGGGACAGATGGCTTTCGCCGATGACGAGCAGGGCGAGTCCGGCGAGGGTTGACGCGGGCATGGAGAGCAGTCCGTGGTTGTGGGTGAATTGGAGAACGCTGAGAGTCGGGCCTTACTGGCCGTAGGTCGAGCTGCCGGCAGGCTCGGAGCTGAGGGTGTAGAAGCTGTACCGCAGCGTCAGCCCGGCGGCCCATTGGTGGTAACTGCCGCGCGCGCTGTTGTCGCTTTGCAGGTTCGCGTCGAGGTACCACTGCGGCGCGATTTGCGCGATCGCGCTGGCGGCGAGCTTGTAGGCGAGGCCCGAATTGCTTTGCGACGGCGTCGGCAAACCGCTGGCGTCGAGCGCTCCGTCCTGCCGGAATTTCTGGTAGCCCAGCGCGCCTTCGAGCTTGTAGCTGACCCGGCCGGTACGCAAGCTCCAGTTCAGCGGCACGGTGATCGCGTTGTAGCGCTGCGGGCTGAAATAGCCGCCCTGGCTGACGCCGAAGTCGCTGAGGTTCTTTTGGTAGGCCAGCGAGGTGAAGTTCAAGCCGCTGCTGAATTGGCTGTCGCTGCGGCGCTGCAGGTCGACATAGCCGCCGAGATTGATTTCACTGCGCCGGTTCGAGGCAACCTGTTCGCCGCGCAAGCTGTGCCTTGCGGCCGCACCGGTGAAGCCATAGCCGCCGAGATCCTTGCTGAGTTCGAGCCGCAGGCCGCGCGCCATCACGCCGCCGTAGCTCTGACCTGTGAGGGGATCGACCAAGCCGGCGTAGGACTGCAGGCTGTCGGTGACCGGGCGGCTGGATAGATTGACCCGGTAGGTGAGTGAATCGCTGGCGCCAAGGCTGCCGTTGAACTTCAGTCCACCGCTGAGATGGTGAACGGTGAAACCGACCGGGGTCTGTCCAAGATCGGCGCTCAGGCCGTCGGTCTGGTAGCCGATCGAACGCGCCAGACCATGGGCTTTATCGCCGAGCGCGCCGGTATTCAAGGCCACCGGCGTCAACTGCAGCATGACCTTGCCTTCACCGACCGGATAGCGCAGCTCGACGGGCAGTTCGCTCAGCTTGAGCTGGCTGCTGCCGGCGTTGCCGCTGCGCTGCAGCGTCTGTGCGCCGACCCGCAGCTCGGGGCTTTGCGCCTGCTTGATCGCGTTGAGTTCCTGGTTCAGGCTGCGGGATTTTGCAGGGGCTGCTGATTCGCTGACAGCGGCCACCAGCAACACCGGAGCCGGCTGGGCGGAAGGCAGATAGTCGCCAGGTCGGGTCGGTGGTAGCTGCGTCGTCGGCAGCCAGGCCGGCCAGGCGCTAGCGCCCGCGTCCTGATTGTCGACCGATGCCGCCGCGACCAGTACCGCCGCAGGTTTGGACGGTGAAGCATTCTGCAAAGCGATCGCTTTTTCAAACAGAGCTGCCGCCTGGGT
>CANFIC010000252.1 GCA_947446685.1 Burkholderiales bacterium | reverse complement strand
GTGGATGGTTCGACAAGCTCACCACGAACGGTTGTTGTCGCCACGAGCAGCTGTTGGTCACAACGAACGGTTGTTGGTCACCATGAGTGACTGTTTGTACCCACGAGCGCCTGTTGGTCACCATGAACGGAAGATGAGTCACCAGAAACCGAAGATTTTTCGCGCCAAAACCAGACCCCCGTTCGCCCTGAGCCTGTCGAAGGGCCTGAGCCCGGCATAGAGCAGTGGATGGTTCGACAAGCTCACCACGAACGGTTGTTGTCGCCACGAGCAGCTGTTGTCACCACGAGCAGCTGTTGGTCACAACGAACGGTTGTCGGTCACCATGAGTGGCTGTTTGTACCCAAGAGCGCCTGTTGGTCACCACGAACGGAAGATGAGTCACCATAAACCGAAGATTTTTCGCACCAAAACCAGACCCCCGTTCGCCCTGAGCCTGTCGAAGGGAGTCTCCAGCCCTCTTTAGTTGGCCGATGGCAGGATCAAAACCTGTAAGATGCCGGTATCGTAATATCGTTTCATAAATTGTTTCATTGAGTGCTTGATTCATGGGTTTTATAAAAATCCAGGCTCCTTTTAAGCCATAGGCTGACTCAAGCAATTCGGAATTTTAAAAACCTTAAATAATCGTTTCATGACAGTCTCCGAAGATCTGCTGAAAAACTTGCGGACCTGGCACCGGATGCCGGCGCGGCAGTTGCTTGACCGGCTTCAGGTCAGCCGGGCGACGCTGATGCGGGCGGTTCAGGCTTTGGGGCCGGGGCTGATTGTTCGCGGGCGGGCAAGGCGCACGGCCTATGCGGCCCGGCGTGCTTTGAGAGGGCGCAGCGAAACGCTGCCCTTGTTCCAGATCGATCTGGAGGGCAGGGCGACCGAGGTTGCAGCTCTGCACCTGGCCTATCCGGCGGGCTGCGCGGTGGACTATCTCTTGCCCTTCGACTGGCCGCTCGACGACGATATGGTCGATGGCTGGTTCGATGGCCTGCCTTATCCTTTGGACGACATGCGGCCGCAGGGCTTTTTGGGCCGCAACTTCGCCCACCAGCATGCCAACTTGCTGCAGGTGAGCGAGGATCCGCAGCGCTGGTCCGAGGACGATCTGCTGCATACCCTGTCGCTGATGGGCGCTGACCAGCCCGGCAACTACATCCTCGGCGAGCCCGGTTACCGGCAATGGCTGGCTCAATCACAGCAGCAAACGCCAGCTCTCGGCGACGAACAGATCGAGTCGGCTTATCCCGCCTTGGCCGAGGCTTCGATGGCATTCGGCGCCGTTGGCTCGTCGGTAGGCGGCGAGTTCCCGAAATTCACCGCCCGCCGCAACGCCAAGGGCCAGCCCTTCGATGTCATCGTCAAATTCTCCGGCTCCGACAATTCGCCTGGCACGCAGCGCTGGGCTGATCTGCTGGTCTGCGAGCATCTGGCCTCGGTTGTACTGGGCGAGGCCTTGCAGATGGAGGCTGCTGCCAGCTGCATCCACCAGTTCGGCGGCCGGACCTTCCTCGAAGTCAGGCGTTTCGATCGCCATGGTTTGCTCGGCCGCTCACCGGTATGTTCCTGGGCGGCGCTGAATGCGGCGCTGTTCGGTCTTGCAGGCAAGCCCTGGACGATCGGCGCTGCCGCCTTGTTTGCCAAGGGCTATATCGACAGCGATACGCGGTCCGCCATCGAGCGCTTGTGGTACTTCGGTCAGCTGATCGCCAACAATGACATGCACGACGGCAACCTGTCGTTCCGCCCCGGATTGCGGCTGGCTCCGGTCTACGACATGCTGCCGATGCTCTATGCCCCGGTACGTGGCGTCGAACTGCCTGCCAGAACTTTCGCCCCGCCATTGCCGCTGCCTTGCGAGCGTGATGCCTGGATGATGGCCGCCAAAGCCGCAATGAACTTCTGGGCCCTGGCTGCCGGCGACGCCAGAGTCAGCGCTGCCTTCCGCCAGATCTGCGCCCGTAACGCCCTGGCAGTCCAGGACCTTGCCGCCAGCCCGGTGCTCAAGCAGCTGAACTGATTGCTGTTGGCGGGAACAGAGTCGATTCCACGGCCCTTATCATCAGGCGCTAAATCCGCCGAATTTTTCCGGACTCCAACCATGTATAACCCACCCCATTTCGCCACCCAGGACCTGGACTTGGCGCTGCAATTGATAGCGCAGCATCCGTTTGCGATGTTGGTCGGGCCCGACGCACAAGGCGGCAGCTTTGCCACCCATCTGCCGCTGACGGCCTTGCAGGATGAGCGGGGGCTGTTCCTCGAAGGCCATATGGCGCGCGCTAACCCGCATTGGGACTGGCTGGCCGCGCAATCAGCCAACGGCCAGCAGGTGCTGGCGATTTTCAGCGGGCCCAGTGCCTATATCAGCCCCGGTCATTACGACACCAAGTTGGCCGTGCCGACCTGGAACTATCTGGCTGTTCATCTCTACGGCGAGCTGAGCCTGATCGACGATGAAGAAGCCAAGGACGCGCTGCTCAAACGCCTGATCGGCCAGCATGAACCGGCTTATGCCTCGCAATGGCGCAGCCTGCCGCGCGACTATCAAAGCAAGATGCTCGGCGCCATCGTCGGTTTCCGCTTCAGCGTGCAGCGCTGGGAAGGCAAGATCAAGCTCAGCCAGAACCGCCCCGCCGCCGAACGCAGCCGCATCCAGACGACCTTCGCCGAAGGCAATCCGCAGCAACAGGCACTCGCCGGTTGGATGAAGCAGTTGGGGCTTTGAGCTGCAGCGGGCGCGGTCAATTGATGGAAATTCCCCGCATTTGTCCTGCGGCCGCCATGGAGGGCTACGAGCCTATCTGATGGAATCCGGTTTCACGTGGGCACTGAACAGGCAATTTCGAATTACGCTCTGCTGACCATTTGAAAACTGTGAAATCACCATGACTACATTGACCGTCACGTCACGCGGGCAAGTGACATTGAAGAAAGAAGTGCTGAAACATCTCGGCATCAAGCCAGGGGAAAAAATCGAGCTTGACTTGCTGCCAGATGGCCGCTGCGGGCTCAAAGCAGCCCGGCCACAAGGCACGATTGCCGGTTTCGTCGGATTGCTCGCTGGCCGTACCAATAAGGTCGCGACGATTGAAGAAATCAACGCTCGCTGCGCTTGAGATCGCGATAGAAGTTCTCGTGCGGACCGACCATCAAAAGCTTGATCGTGTGCTCATCGAGTACACGATAAGCCAACAGGCATAACAAGCTGCCCATGCGGAATTTGTGGACTTGCACGCCTGCCAGATCTCCGACCTTGGTCTCTGCGGCTTCCGGTTGACTGACAACAGTTCTTACCGCCTCGTCGAGCATTTCCTTTTGTGGGCGGTGCATTTTTTTGACCGCGCGCTCGAAGGTGGGTGTAACAAGAATGCGCATCAACCGAACTTGTAGTCACTCACAGCTTCTTCCTGATCAGCGATCAGAATGTCGCGGATGACACTGAATGGCAGATCTGGATTGTCGGCAGCGATCTTGCCGATCTTCGACCAATATTCGATTTGCTTGGGTACCGAGCGATGCTCAATGGCGCCGTAACGTTTGGCGCTTTCAACCAGGTTTTCTGGCAATTTGACGTTGATCGCCATAGGTGCCTCCATAAAATGGTTCCAGTTTAAACCTTAAAGGTCCAAAACGGGCCTTTTTAAACCCTGTGTGAACGGGACAGCATGTCCCGGATCCCGCATTTGGTCTGCGGCTTCATTGGGCTCAACAAGGCGCGAGTCGGCTCCAACGCTATACCGGCGCGCCCGAGCATTGCTGCTGGGATCAGTCATTGGCATAATCTGCCAATAGCCCGCAAGGATGAAAAAATGCCGACCCGCAATGTTGTTTTGACCCTCCATCAAGCTGCCGTCGTGGAACAACTGGTCAGCAGCGGCCGCTACCAGAATGCCAGCGAGGTACTTCGTGATGGCCTGCGTTTGCTCGAACAGCGCGAGGCCGAAGATGCATCACGCCTGGTGGCCCTGCGCACGGCTGTAAAGGTCGGCAGCGCTGACTTCGATCAGGGTCAATTCACGACCTTCGATAAGGCTGAAGCAATCGGCGCCCATCTGGACAATCTGGCAGCCAGGGCCATTGCTGCTGCTGCATCAACATGATCTGGAAAATTCGGCTCGGTCGACGGGCTGAACAGGACTATGTGGAAATCCTCGATTGGACGACCAGGTCCTTTGGTGCAACCCAGGCCAGAACCTATGCCGTGACGATCTCACGGGCTCTCCAGGCCTTGGAGGATGGCCCTGAAATCCCAGGCAGCAAACTGCGCGACGAAATCGAGCCAGGCATCCGCACCTTGCATGTCGCGCGCTCAGGCCGCAATGGGCGTCACTTTGTGGTTTTCCGAGTGGACGGCGATGGTTTCATCGACGTCCTCAGGCTGCTGCACGACAGCATGGACCTGCCGAGAAATTTGTAAAAAAGCCAGCCGCCACGGCGGGCGACCTTGCACAAATCAACGCGAAGCTTGATTGCTCAGCCATTCACGCAGTGCCGCATCAACGCGGGTCTGCCAGCCAGAACCGGTGGCGCGAAATTGCTGCACCACATCGGGCGACAAGCGGATGGTGATGCGCTCCTTGACCAGCGCTGCTTTAGGCCGGCCGCGCAGCTTGGCCTGCAGCGATGCCGGCAATGACGCCATGGGCTTGAACATGCCCGGGTCGACCCTGGACAGGTCGGCCACTTCGCCATCAACGTCGATCACGGGCAAGCGCGAAACCATGTTTTGCTCCTTCTCTTGTGTTTGACTTGCGAAAACTGATCACGCGAATGCCATGCGCCGTTTCGCAAAATACCAGGACATGCAATCGATCCTCGAGATAGCCCAGCGCCACGATCCGCGGCTCCGAATAGGCTTGACGCATGTCCTGCCAGAACTTTGCGCCGTCGAAATCGAAAGCTGCAACCTGTTGGAAATTCAGACCACGAATAGCAATATTCCGCGCATTCTTGATTGCGTCGAAACTGATGTCCATTCAATTATTGTATGCACAATATGTTGTCTGTCAAATGCCATTTATGAGGTATTTTCTAGCTTGTCTGCACGGATGACGGGCTCAGTGCAATGGCAATATGGACGCCGGTGGTACCCCGTACCTAGCGCTTTTATTCATCAAAGTTCATGTTGCAAAGGGGTAAAAAAGGGCCCTAAAGGTCAAAGAGTCCTGGCGATGCGCATGCCGGCGAGGTTGTTGCTGAAGTCCGGCGCGAGGTGGTTTCGGTAGCCTGAGCGCAGGAACCTGGGATCGATGAACCAGGCGCCGCCGCGAAGCACCCGCCGCGCCTGATCGCCGCCTTTGACCCAGGCCGAGCCGTCGGCAGGCGCGCCCTGGTAATTTCCGTGCCAGTTGTCTTGCACCCATTCCCAGGCATTGCCATGCATGTCGTAGAGGCCAAAGGCGTTGGGTCGCTTTTGCGCTACAGGGTGCGTGTTGGTCCCGCTGTTGGCGCTGAACCAGGCATGAGCCCCGAGTTGCGATTCGTCGTCGCCGAAGCTCCACTTGCTGCTGCTGCCGGCTCGCGCCGCATATTCCCATTCGGCTTCACTGGGCAGGCGGAATCCTTTGCCGGGGACTTTCTTGTTCAGCCAGGCCAGATAGGCCTGAGCATCGTTCCAACTGATGCAGACCACCGGGCTGCTCGCAGTCTGGGCAAAGCCTGGGCTGCGCCAGTTCTT
>CANFIC010000251.1 GCA_947446685.1 Burkholderiales bacterium | reverse complement strand
GCCACCACATGGCCGGTGTTCAGCACGACGATGTCATCGGCCAGGTTCATCGCCAGGTTGAAGTTCTGTTCGACCAGAATGATCGACAGGTTTTCGGCCTTCAGTTTGGCAATCGATGCGGCGACCTCATGCACGATCATCGGCGCCAGGCCCTCGGACGGCTCATCGAGCAAGAGCACATCGGGGTTGCCCATCAGCGCGCGGCCGATCACCAGCATTTGCTGCTCGCCGCCAGACAAGGTGCCCGCGCGCTGTTTATGGCGCTGGCGCAACTGCGGAAACATTTCGTAGACCCGCTCCAGCGACCAGGGGCTGGCGACCTCGCGGACCTGCTGTGCGACGATCAGGTTTTCCTGCACGCTCAAGCTGGCGAAAACCCGCCGGCCCTGCGGCACAAGGCGGATTCCACTTCTGGCGATGGCCTCGGGCGAGAGGTTTTCAACCTGTCGGCCGAAGGTTGAAATCTGTCCGGCGCTGGCCTTGAGCAGACCGGCGATGGTCAGCATCGTGGTCGTTTTGCCGGCACCATTGCGCCCCAGCAGCGCCAGCAAACGGCCTTTGCGCAGAGTCAGGTCAATGCCGCGCAGGACATGGCTGCGGCCGTAATGTGCGTCGACGCCACGCAGGGTCAATGCATCAGGTTCCAAGATAGATTTCCCTCGTTCGGGGGTGATTGACGACGGTCTCGCGGTCGCCTTCGACGATCACCCGGCCCTGGTGCAGCACGGTGATCTGTTCGGCGAAGGCGAGGGCGACGTCCATGTCATGTTCGATCATCACGATCGCGGTCTCGCGCGGCAGGCCGGCGATCAGGTCACGCACCATCGCGCGCTCATCCTGCGACAGACCGGCCAAGGGTTCATCGAGCAGCAGCAGGCGTGGCGACTGCGACATCGCCACCGCGATCTCGACCCGGCGCTGCTCGCCATAGGAAATCTCGCCGGCCTGCAGATGGGCTTTGTCTTTCAGTCCCAGACTGCTGAGGATTTCCAAGGCACGCTCGTACAACTCATCGTCAGAGCGGAAGGCCTTGAAGATCTGGAAGCGCTGCCGGTTGACGCCGAGCATCGCCAGCGCGACGTTGTGCGCCAGCGTGTCCTTGGCGAACAAGGTGATGACCTGATAAGTGCGGCTGACGCCGGCATGGGCGCGGGCCTGCACCGGTTGGTGGGTCAGGTCCTGACCGAAGACGCTGATCGTCCCTGAATCGGGCATGATCTCGCCGGCGATCTGGTTGAACAAGGTGGTCTTGCCGGCACCGTTGGGCCCGATGATCAGCCGCCGCTCACCGGGCTGGATCGTCAGCGACACGCCTTGCGTGACCGCGACGCCGCCAAAGCTCTTTTGCAGGTCGCGTACTTCGAGTGCGGCGGTGCTCACGATTTGTCTCCCCGCAACCGGCGCGCCCAATGCGCAACACCAGGCACCAGACCCGCCGGCATGAAGATCACGATGAAGAGGAAGACCAGGCCGAGCATCATGTTCCAGCGTTCGATATAGGCCGAGGCATAGGTTTTCAACACCACCACCAGGATGGCGCCGACGAGCGGGCCGGCGATCGTCCCGGCGCCACCGGCGATCACGCAAAGCAGCGCTTCTGCCGACACGGTGACCGACATCACGCTTGGGTGGATGTATTTGTGGAAGTAGACATAGAGCAGCCCGGCCACGGCGGCGAAGAAGCTGGCAACGATGAAGCTGAACCAGCGGATCGCATGTACATTGAAACCCAAAGCCGCCATCCGCCTGGCCTGGTCTTTGGTGCCGCGCAGGCTGGCACCGAACGGTGATTTGACGAAGCGAGCCATCAGGAAGATGCAGACGCAGCTGACGAGGAGTGAGAACCAGAAGAAGTGACTGCTGACATCGAGGCTCCAGCCGAAGGGCTGTGGCCGGCTCAGACCCGAAAGTCCGTTGTCACCATTGGTCACCGACACCCAGCGATAGCCGAGCCCCCAGACGATTTGCGACAGCGCCAGCGTCAGCATCAGGAAACCCAGGCCGGTGGCCCGCAAGGCGATCCAGCCAAAGGCCACGCCGATCAAGGTCGTCAGCAGCAGCGCAGCGGGTGCGGTGGCAGCATGGCCGAGACCCATCTTGACCGCCAGCCAGGCTGATATATAGGCCGACAAGCCCATGAACGTGGCATGACCGAGCGAAGTCAGACCACCATAGCCGACCAGCAAGTTCAGACTCGCGGCAAACACGGCGGCGATCAGGATCTGGCTGCCCAGGTTGACGAAATACTCGCCGGCGAACAGCGGGATGCTGAACAGCAGCAGGAGCAAAGCAGCGATCGGGAGGCGCTTCATGTGCTGACCCTTCCGAACAGCCCGCTGGGCTTGAAAGCGATCACCAGCACCATTGGCAGGAACAGGATCACATAGGCCAGATCAGGCATCAAGGCAATGCCGAAGGTGTAAATGAAGCCGATGATGAAGCTGGCGATGAAGGTGCCTGCGAGGCTGCCCACCCCGCCAAGAATCACGACGATCAGCGCCAGCGGCAGCATCTCGGCATCCAGCCCGGGATAGGCATTGAAGATCGGTCCAGCCAAGGCGCCACCGAGTCCGGCCAGCGCCGCACCGAGACAGAACACGGTGGTGAAGAGCAGCGACACCGGGATGCCGACGGCCCGCGCCATCGACATGTCGTCGACGCCAGCGCGGATCATCGCGCCAAGTCTCGTGCGTTCGATCAGCAGATAGAGCAGCAAGGCCGACACAATCGCTGCCACCAGCACCACCAGGCGATAGGTCGGGAAAATCAGCCCCATCATCCGCAACGGCGCTTTGAACAGCGCCGGCGTGATGATCGGGATCGGGTCACCGCCCCAGACCATCAGGCAGAAATCTGCGGCGACGAAGGAAAGCCCCAGCGTGGCCAGCACCTGGCCCTGGGAATTGTTGGCCAGGCGGCGCAGCACCAGACGTTCGATCAGGCCGCCGAGCAGGCCGACGGCGAACATCGCCGCCAGCGCCGCCAGCGCCAGACCGTAACCGGCCCGCGCCACTGTCGCTGCCACATAGGCACCGAGCATGAACAAGGAACCATGAGTCAGGTTGGCGATTCGCATCAAGCCGAAAATCAGGGCGAACCCCGACGAAAGCATGAACAACAAGCCCCCCAGGGACAAGCTGTTCAGGATTTGAATGACCCAGATCTGCATGGTTCGCCCGACCTTCAGGACTCGAGGAACTTGGCCGGAGGCCAGTCACGCGAGTAGACCGGGTTGGCAAGGAACTGCTTGGTGTCGTAAGTCCAGAACTGGCTCACGTTCGGATAGGTCTTGCTGACAGCATTGACCAGACGCCCTTCCTTGCGCTCGACTTTGCGGACATAGACATCACCGACAACATTGCCGTAATCGTCAAACTTGACCTGACCGCGAACGGTCGGGACATTGGTCTTTTTCAGCGCCGCCATCAAGGCCTCGGGGTTGCTGGCCTTGCTGCCGACGGCCTTGATCGCAGCTTCCAGTACCGCTGCATTGACGTAGGTGCCGGCAGCGTAGAAGCCCGGGTCATAGCTGAACTGCTTGCGGAAGGCAGCAGCAAACTTGACGTTGAGCGGGTTGTTGAGTTCGGCCGAATACCAGCAGACGGTCTCGATGCCGAGCGCTTCGTCGCCCATATTGCGAAGCACCGATTCGTCGATTGCCGTCATGCCGCCGACCAGCGGCACTTTGAGACCGTATTCGTTGAACTGGCGGATGAAACGGAAGCCGTTCGACCCAGCGAAGCCCAGGAATACGCCGTCGATATTGGTCTTCAGTTGCGCCAGGAAACTGCCGTAATCGGGGGCAGTCAGGGGCGGGAACATCTTCTGGACGATCTTGCCGCCAGCATCTTCAAAGACCCGCTGGAAGCCGGCATTCATCTCCTGGCCATAGGCAATGTCATCGGCAATCACCGCCATGCGCTTGTACTTCAGCGTTTTCGCACAATGATCGGCCATCACATGGGCGCATTGCGCCGAGGTCGAGGTGGCGCGAACGAACCAGGGGTTCGGCTTGCGCTGTGTCATGTCTTCGGCTGCGGCGACCGACAGCGTCGGCACCTTGTGGTCGCGCAGGTAATCGTCAATGGCCAGGGCTTCGAAAGCGGCCAGCGGGCCGATCAACGCGTGGATCTTGTTCAGTTCAACCAGTTCCTGGATCTTGGACTTGGCGTTGGCCGGCGTGCCGCCGGTATCGCCGACGATCAGCTGAACCTTCTGCCCGCCGAGCATATTGTTGCGCTCGGCCAGATACATGACCAGGGCCCGTTCCATATCGATACCACCCGAAGCCAGCGGGCCGGTTCGCACCGTCAGCAAGCCAAGCCGGAAAGGCTCGGCCTGTGCATTGGCCAGCCCTGGCAGGGCCAGCCCGATTCCGGCTGCAGCACCGGTTTGAATGAATTCGCGTCTGTTGGTCATGTCAATATCTCCTTGGTTTTACTTAGAGGCAAACCCACAGCCATCGCGCGCCGTGGATGGGTGCTGATCCGGCAAGAATCAGCTTTGGGGAATCACCGGCAACAAAACATGGGATGGGTACTCTGGGCCAAAGTGCAGGGTCGTGCGTCCGTCAAATACCGAACGCGGCCGATCCCGCGGGTCGTCATGCAGGAACGGACCGCAACCGCGCAATTCGTTCTTGAAATTCGATAATTTCAAACCGGTCTTCTCGGCAAACATATAGTCCTTGCCGCGCACCGACAAGACCAGCCGATGTCCGGCCGGAATGACGATCGATGTCGGCCAGAGCTCGATGTCGAGTTCGACCGGCTCGCCCGGCACCAGCGCTTGCGCACTGAGGTGCTTGTGATAAGGCCGGTAAGGACGCGACAGTTCCGGGTCGAGTTCGCGATGCGAAGCCCGCAGCCAGCCCTGTGCCACCGGCGTGTGCGGGTCGATGGCGCCTGCGAATGTCACTTCGCGCAGGTCGGGCGAGAACACCCGCAGCACGAGGAACAAGTCGGCGTCGGTTGTCGTCGACGAGACCCAGATCTTGGCGGCCAGCGGGCCGGTGATCTCGGTCGCGGCAGCCATCGGCGCTGAAACGAAGCTCAGGCCATCGCCGCTGGCCTCGAAACTCAGGGCGGCGGCGGTCGGCGCGGCATTCGCTGCGAGTGACTGGCTTGCGCCATCGATCTGCAGGGACGTCCACTGGGTGCGGTCGATCGGCCAGTTGGTCTCGGCGCGTTCTTCGAAATGCTTCAGATGACGCACCTGCAGCCGCACCGGCGCTTGCTGGTCCCAGCCGTTGGCTTCGCCCTTGAGGAAATGGCCGAAGAACTTCTTCTGGATCTTGATGCCGTAATCGGTATAGAAATGCGTCCAATGCTCGAGCCCGTGCATCTCCAGCCATTTTTGCGGCGATGCGGCGCGCATGAAACTTTCCGAGTTGCCGCGCAGGTGCAGGCCTTGGCCGCCCCAATTGCCGGCCGATAGGAAGGGCACGGTGATCTTGTCCCAGGCGGCTGAACGCACCAGGTGATAGTCGTCGTCGAACGGGTGGGCCAGGATGTCATCGCCAAACTGGCAGCGATTTGCGGCCAACTCGGCGTCCGACATGGTTTCGTCGCCGCAGACCAGTTCACCGGTCACGGCGCTGCGCGGGCCGCGCTCACCCAGGCCATATTGAACAGTCTTGACCTGCATGTCGTACCAGTTGGCCCAGAAGGTCGAGAGGATGCCACCATGGTGGGTCATGTCGCGGAACGAGTCAGCCGCGCCTTCCCAGATGCACATCGCGG
>CANFIC010000250.1 GCA_947446685.1 Burkholderiales bacterium | reverse complement strand
TAGCCGGCAAAGTCAAGTTCGGCCCTTGGGCCCAGATTGGCCAGTTCGGCGGCGATGTCATGGCCGTTGTCCTCGAACAGCAGGCCGTTCCATTCGCGTAGCGCGTAGCGGTTCAGGTTCAGGCAAGGGTCATGTTCGAAATGCGGGGCGCCGATCAGACTGCCCTTCAGGTCATAGGTCCAGCGGTGCAGCGGGCAGACAATCTGGCTGCGGGTATTGCCGCGGCCGCGCAGCATCAGCGCCTGGCGGTGTCTGCAGACATTTGAAATCAGTTCCACACCACCGGCGGTGCGGACCAGCGCACGGCCCTCGCCCTCTTGCGGCAAGGCGTAGTAGTCACCGACTTCGGGAATCGCCAATGCATGGCCGACATAGCGCGGTCCGGCCTTGAAGAGCAGATCCTGTTCCCTGCGGAACAAATCCTCGTCAAAATAGGAGGTGACAGGCAGCTGCGTAGGGCTGCGCTCAAGCGCCGAGAGAGTGATGCTCAGGTCGGACATGATCCAAAGGGAGTCTTTCGAGAAACCAATCTGCCTCCAGCGCCGCGCTGATGGGGCCGTGATTGCATCATTCACGCCCGGCTTGCGGCAGGACTTGGGCTGGACTGAGCGAACGGTATCGAACTTGCTCAGCACGGTTGACGATTGTACCCAGGTCGCTGCCTGAACCGGTCTGGCGCAATTCGAGGCGCTCATGCCTAGCCGCCGGATGAGTCAAGAAACCCGTGAACTGCTCTGCCTAATGCCTCTGACTACAATGATCGTTTAGCGAATCGACATGACCAGAACCCACAGCCCCGCCAAAGCGGCCTCTGACAAGGACGCCGCAACTCCGAGCTACGAGCAGGCGCTTGGCGAACTGGAGCGTCTGGTCGCTTCGATGGAAGCCGGGCAGTTGCCGCTGGATCAACTGCTGGACTGCTACAAGCGCGGCGCCGAGTTGCTGGCGTTTTGCAGGTCGCGCTTGCAGGCGGTGGAACAACAAGTCAAGGTGCTCGAGGGCGAAGGCTTGAAACCTTGGGAGGATTCCTGAGCGTGGAAGCGGGATTGTTCGAGCAATGGGCACAAGTTGCGCTGGCCGATTGTGAAGAGGCGCTGGATCATCTGGTACCCGCTGCTGCGCCGGCGGGCTTGGGGGCAGCGATGCGCTACGCCGTACTCGGTGGTGGCAAGCGGCTGCGTCCATTGCTGGTGCTGGCAGCTTGTGAAGCGGTTGGCGGGGAACGCAATGCTGCCATTCGCGCGGCCTGTGCAGTCGAGTTGATCCACGCCTACTCGCTGGTCCATGACGACATGCCCTGCATGGACAACGATGTGCTGCGCCGCGGCAAGCCGACCGTCCATGTGCAGTTCGGCGAAGCGCAGGCGATGCTGGCGGGCGACGCGATGCAGGCGCTGGCTTTCGAAGTGTTGACACCTGAAGAAGGCATGGCGCCGGCCTTGCAGGCCAGGCTCTGCGCTTTGCTGGCCCGGGCTGCAGGCTTTGCCGGCATGGCTGGCGGGCAGGCGATTGATCTGGCCAGCATCGGACAAAGCCTCGATGAGCCGACCTTGCGCGATATGCATCGGCGCAAGACCGGCATGCTCTTGCAAGCCAGCGTGATGATGGGTGCGGCCTGCGGCAAGGCCTCGGCGGCGACCCTTGCTGCCTTGAACGACTATGGTGCTGCGATCGGCCTGGCCTTCCAGGTGGTCGACGATATTCTCGATGTGACCCAGGAGTCGGCGACTTTGGGCAAGACCGCTGGCAAGGACCAGCAGGACAACAAACCGACTTATGTGGCGGTACTCGGCCTTGAGCCGGCGCGACAGCTGGCCCGGGACTTGCGTTTGCAGGCCCTGCAGGCATTGAGTAACAGCCGGTTGCCCGACCCTGCCAGGCTGGGCTTGCTGGCCGACATGGTTGTCGAGCGCGACAGCTGAAACGATAGACGAATCTGCAATGACCTATTCCCTGCTCGAAACCATCAACAGCCCGGCTGATTTGCGGCGCTTGCCGCGCACCGAGTTGGCAAAGTTGGCCGGCGAATTACGCGGTTTCATGCTCGACAGCGTGGCCAAGACCGGCGGCCATCTCTCTTCCAATCTCGGTACGGTCGAGCTGACTGTTGCGTTGCACTATGTATTCAACACGCCGCATGACCGGCTGATCTGGGATGTCGGTCACCAGACCTATCCGCACAAGATCCTGACCGGCCGCCGCGACCGGATGCTGAGCTTGCGCCAACTGGGCGGCATAGGCGGGTTCCCGCGTCGTGACGAGAGCGAGTACGACGCCTTCGGCACCGCGCATTCAAGCACCTCGATTTCGGCCGCTCATGGCATGGCAATGGCCGCCAAGATCAAGGGTGAGCAGCGCAATGTCGTGGCCATCATCGGCGACGGCGCGATGACCGCGGGCATGGCTTTCGAAGCACTCAACAACGCCGGCGTCGCCCACGGCGGGCTGATGGGCGATCTGCTGGTGGTTTTGAACGACAACGATATGTCGATCAGCCCGCCGGTCGGGGCCTTGAATAAATACCTGGCCCGCTTGATGAGCGGCAAGTTTTATGCGGCCGCGCGCGAGAGCGCCAAGAGCGTGCTGAAAAACACGCCGCTGTATGAGTTGGCCCGCCGCTTCGAAGAACATACCAAGGGCATGGTGGTGCCCTGCACGATTTTTGAAGAGTTTGGCTTCAACTATGTCGGCCCGATCGATGGCCATGACCTGGAGTCCCTGATCCCGACGCTGGAAAACCTGCGTGGCAGAAAAGGCCCGCAGTTCCTGCATGTCGTGACCAAGAAAGGTCAGGGCTATGACCAGGCGGAAGCCGATCCGGTCAAGTACCACGCGGCTGCCGGCAAGTTCGATCCTGAGGTCGGTTTTGTCAAGCCGGTCGCGACGCCCAAGATTACCTTTACGCAGATCTTCGGCGAATGGCTTTGCGATATGGCCGAACTCGACAAGCGCCTGGTCGGTATCACGCCGGCGATGCGCGAGGGTTCCGGCATGGTGGAGTTCCACAAACGCTTTCCGACCCGCTATCACGATGTCGGCATTGCCGAGCAACATGCAGTGACTTTTGCGGCCGGCCTGGCTTGTGAAGGATTGAAGCCGGTCGTCGCGATCTACTCGACCTTTTTGCAGCGTGGTTACGACCAGATGATCCACGATGTGGCGATCCAGAACTTGCCGGTTGTCTTTGCACTCGATCGCGCCGGTCTGGTGGGTGCTGACGGTGCAACCCATGCCGGCAATTACGACATTGCGTTCACCCGCTGCATTCCGAATATGGCCGTGCTGACACCGGCTGACGAGAACGAATGCCGTCAGGCCTTGTATACCGCTTTCCAGCATAACGGCCCGGTCACGGTGCGTTATCCACGCGGCGCCGGTGCTGGCGTGGCGGTGCAAAAGGAAATGACAGCTCAAGCCTGGGGCAAGGGCGAAATCCGCCGTTTGTCGACCCAGCCGGCCGGGCAGGGGGCAACGCGGATCGCCATTCTGGCTTTCGGTACCTTGCTCTACCCGGCTTTGCAAGCGGCCGAAAAACTCGATGCGACGGTGGCCAATATGCGCTTCGTCAAGCCGCTTGACGAACAGTTGGTGGCCGAATTGGCGCGCACCCATGATGCTTTTGTCACCATCGAGGACGGTTGTGTGATGGGTGGCGCCGGCAGCGCATTGCTGGAGTGCTTGCAGGCTGCGGGCTTGAATTTGCCGGTTCTGCAACTGGGTCTGCCTGACGAATTTGTCGAGCATGGGGACCCGGTCAAGTTGATGTCGCTGTGCGGTCTTGATGCCCCGGGCATCGAACAGGCTATCCTCAAGCGCTTTGGCGCTTGACAGTAAAGCCCTTGCAAATGCTTTACCGCAGCTTTACTGGCAAGCTCCAAGCCAATTTAGAAGTCTCAGCCATAGTCTCCGCATGAATCAAGTCACCAGTTCCCTGCATATTCCCGATACCCAGAGTGAGCGCGACGAGCGCCATCTGGTGATCCAGCGCGTGGGGGTCAAGGATGTGCGCTATCCGCTGCAACTGAAAGTCGGCAAGCAGGCACAGACTACGGTGGGCCTGTGGAGCTTGGACGTTGCCTTGCCGGCCGATAAAAAGGGCACCCATATGTCGCGCTTCGTGGCCTGGCTCGATGCCTTGGCTGCGCCGCTCGACGCTGCCGGCTTGCGCGAATTGCACGGCCAGATGCTGGAAAAGCTGGGTGCCTTGGAGGGCCGCATCGAAGTCCGTTTCACTTTTTTCCTGCGCAAACGTGCGCCGGTTTCGGGCATCGAAAGCATGCTTGATTACCAGGGCGCCTTGATCTCCGAAACCCGCGCCGGCAAGACCTCGGTCTGGGCCGAGGTTGGCGTGCCGGTGAAGAGCTTGTGTCCTTGCTCCAAGGAGATTTCCGATTACGGTGCGCACAACCAGCGGTCGTTGGTTTCAATCCGATCCGAGCTGATCGGCGCGACTATCGGTTGGCAGGAGCTGGTCCGTTTTGCCGAGGAAAGTGCCTCGAGCGAGATCTGGCCACTGCTCAAGCGCAGCGACGAAAAATGGATCACTGAGCATGCCTACCAGAACCCCAAGTTCGTCGAGGATCTGGTGCGCGATGTGGCGCTGCGGCTGAATGCCGAACCGCGCATCGGCCGCTACTCGGTCGACGTGGAGAATTTTGAGTCGATTCACAATCACAGCGCTTATGCGCGGATAGAGCGCGACTAGAGACGCGAAGCGCTCGCATCCGAAGGGTGCAATGTTTTTGGCTCCCGCAATTCGGCCTGCGGCCTGCTTGGCGGGCTACCTGCCACCAAGGCTACAGGGCAAGCTGGAGGCGCTGCTGCAACAACCCGGCCTGCTCGAGCAAGGCGGTGACCAGGTCGGCGGCGATAGGTTGCGCCGGGCGATACAGCGGCAGCAAGGCGTTGACATGAAAAGGCACGCTGACGCTGAAACGGCGCAGCTGCAGCTGCGGCCCGGCACAGGCCAGGGCGGTCAAGGGGTTGACGATGGCGATGCCCAAGCCTTGCGCCACCATCGCGCAGACTGCCACGGCACTGTGTGTTTCAAGCCGCAAGCGGCGCTGCACGCCATGCTGCTGGAAGATGTCGTCAAGTTGCGCCCGATAGGGATCGTCGACTGACAAGCTGATGAAGGCCTCACCCTCGAAATCGGCTGGTGTCAGGCTGCCGCTCTTGGCCAGCAGGGCATGGTCGGCCGGCAGCACGCAGACCTCGTCAAGCGCCAGCAGCGGCTGCAAGCGGGTTCCGGGCGGTGCCTGGCTGCGCTCGGTCAAGCCCAGATCGAAGCGCTGCGCGCTCATCCATTCCTCGAGCAGCGGCGATTCCTGCGGCGTGATCGACAACCTGGCATCGCTATGCCGGCGCAGCAGTTGTGCGCAGGCCCCGGGCAGCAAGGCATGGCTCAAGGCGGGCAGACACAGGACCGACAGCTCGGCCTGCTCGTCCCGGCCGAGTTGCGCGGCCCGACTGGCGATCCGGTCCAGGCTCTGGTAGCTGCGGCGCACCTCGTCGAACAAGGCCAGGGCTCTTGCCGTTGGCTTCAATCGGCCACGCAGGCGCTCGAACAAGGCATAGCCGAGCAGATGCTCCATGCGCGCGAGCTCGCGGCTGAGCGTAGGCTGCGAACTGCCCAACAGGGCGGCTGCCTCGGTGACGCTGCCCGCAGTCATGACCGAGCGGAACACGTCGATATGGCGGTGCGTGATGTTCAAGCTCATGTCCAGACCATATCAGAAATGGATCAAGTCT
>CANFIC010000249.1 GCA_947446685.1 Burkholderiales bacterium | reverse complement strand
GCAATCGGGTTTTCTGGACTGTTCGAACCCGAGGCCAAATCAGCCTTCGCCGGTTGGCATTTCACGCAATTTTCTATCATGATCCCAATCGGGCGGTGCGCACACCGGCCCTCAGCTGAAGACGGAGCTTTCATTATATGGTTCAGGCAACGCCTGCAGGACAAGACACCGCCCTCGCAACTATTGATGAGGAATGGAGCAGTGGGCCTGACGACGCGGCCAGCGATGTGGCCGAGTTGCCCGATGTTCGTGGCGCTCAGGTTGAAGCCGATTGGCATGGCCATCGCCTCGACCGCTGGCTGGTGCAATTGGCACCGGAATTCTCGCGCAACCACCTGCAAACGCTGATCGAGCGCGGTTGCGTCACTATCGATGGGCAGGCGGCCAGCAGCGCTTCGCGAAAATTGCTGGCAGGCCAGATGGTCAGGATCGAGTTGCTACCGACGCAGGAGAGTCAGGCTTTTCGTGCTGAAAAGCTGCCGCTGAACATCATCTATGAGGATGCGCATCTGCTGGTGTTGAACAAGGCGGCGGGTATGGTCGTGCATCCGGCTTCAGGCAACTGGTCCGGTACGGTGATGAACGGACTGCTTGCCCACCATCCTGCAGCGGCGACCTTGCCGCGCGCTGGCATCGTCCATCGTTTGGACAAGGACACGACCGGCGTGATGGTCGTCGGCAAGACGCTCGAAGCGGTGACTTCGCTGGGGCGCATGATCGCTGCGCGCGAGGTGCACCGGGAATATGTGGCGCTGGCCTATGGTCGGGTG
This sequence comes from Burkholderiales bacterium, assembly GCA_947446685.1. GTDB lineage: Bacteria > Pseudomonadota > Gammaproteobacteria > Burkholderiales > Burkholderiaceae_C > Paucibacter_A. The sequence goes on along the minus strand of CANFIC010000249.1, from coordinate 4,989 downwards.
CCCGAGGAAATGGTCGTCGATGTGCCGCTGCGGCGCGATCTGATTTCGCGCATCAAGATGGCGGTGCTCGCAACCGGCAAGCCGTCTCGCACCGATGTCTATTTGCTCGGGCAGGGCGAGGAGGACCGACGCAGCATCAGCGCGGTTCACTGTGTTTTGCACAGCGGTCGCACGCATCAGATCCGGGTCCATCTGGCTTTCAAGGGGCATCCGCTGGTGGCTGATGCGCTTTACGGTGGCGCTCCGGCGCTGGGTTTGACGCGGCAGGCGCTGCATGCGATTCGGCTCAGCTTTGCCCATCCGATCACCGGTCAGGCGCTGCAATTCGATGCGCCTTTGCCACAAGATCTGGCTGCCGCCTGGGCCTTGCTTGATTTGCCTGAGCCAAACTTGCAGCGATCACCGCTCTGAGCGCTACAATTGGTCACGGCGATGAATGAACAGCCAGCGCATGGAGCGGGATTTCGGATAAATTCCGGGCTCACTGTAGCTGGCATCAATTCCGCCTTGCATTGGGCAAGCAAGTTTTTTGAAGGGCAGCTGAAGCACCCTTCGCCCGCCTTTTGATCCATTGTGAGCCAGTGACCGAACGCTGAGCGCAGCTCAAATGGGGTCAGTCTGGGCAGGATTTCAACACACCCGCTTGATTCGGGATGGATGACGAAAGTCAATGAATACACAGGATGCAAAGCGCGTCCTAGAGACCGCGCTGATTTGCGCCCAGCAACCGTTGACTCTGCGCGATATGCGTCGTTTGTTTGCCGACTCCATCGGGGCAGACACATTGCGCAGTTTGCTGGATGAGTTGATGCGAGACTGGGGTGGTCGCGGCGTTGAACTGGTGGCGGTGGCTTCGGGATGGCGCTTTCAAAGCCGACCCGAGTTGCGCGAATATCTGGATCGATTGAATCCTGAGAAACCGCAGCGTTATTCACGTGCCGTGATGGAAACGCTGGCGATCGTGGCTTATCGCCAACCGGTAACGCGGGGCGATATTGAAGATGTCCGGGGTGTCGTGGTCGCAACTCAGATCGTCAAGCAGTTGGAAGATCGTGGCTGGATCGAAGTGATCGGGCACCGTGAAGTGCCGGGCCGGCCGGCGCTTTTTGCGACGACGCGGCAGTTTCTTGACGACCTCGGTCTGGCAAGTCTCGAACAATTGCCGGCGCTCGAGTTTGGCGCAGCACCGGTTTTCGCTCAGCCCATGCAAGGCTCGCTGCTCGATCAAACGAGCCCTGAGATTTTTACTGATTTATCCTTGAACCAGATTTCTCCCGCGCCTATCGAAAGCGATAGAGGCGCATCCGTTCCGGCCATGCCGGTTCCTCAGTCTGACGCCGCCGAACAGGTGCAAGCCGACGCATGAATTCAAAAGACAACGATCATCACATTGAACCCGGTACGCCTTCGGTTGAGCCGTTAGAGCCCAAGCGTAAACGCGCTCCGGCCAAGCCGAAACCGGCCGCAATTGCGCCTGTTGAGGCGGCACCAGTTGCGGTCGCCGACAGCAAGCCTGCAGCGAAACCGCGCGCAGCGCGAAAGACAGCGGTGAAGGCGGAGCCGGTTGCAGTTCCAGTCGTTGAGGCCGTTGTTGTAGTCGCCGATGCCCTGCCGGTTGAGGCAATGCCGAAGCGCCGTGCGCCGCGCAAGACCGTAGCCGCGCCGCAAGCTGAACAGGCCGTGCAGGCCGTGCAGGCCGTGCAGACCGAACCGGTTCCCTTGTTCACGCTGGCCCCTGAGTTGTCTGCGCAAACTGTAGAAGTAGCCAGCTCGCCCGTAATCCGGTCGGATGAGTCAGGTGAGGGTGGTGACTCGAGTGAACGCGGCGGGCGTAACCGCAACCGCCGACGCGGCCGCAAGGACCGTGGCGATGATCAGGCTGAAGGTGATGGCGACAACCGTGGCCCGCGCTTGACGGCTGAGTCGGTCGAGCCCGCGCTACTTGCCGAGGTCGGCGCGCGTTTTGCTCAGGTTCTGGCAGGAGAGTTCGATGCTGCCGGTGACGAAGCGGAATTGTTGCCCGAGCTCGAGGCTGAGGTCGAAGGCAAGCGCGTGCTGGCGCCTGAACCCGACGCGCCCAAGCTGCAGAAGGTGCTGGCCCAATCGGGAATCGGCTCTCGTCGTGACATCGAAGACATGATCGCCGAAGGCAAGATCGAAGTGAATGGCGAAGTTGCTCATATCGGGCAACGCATCTCTTTCGGAGACGTCGTGCGTTTGGATGGCAAGCAAATCCGCATCCGGATCACGCCGCCGCCGCCGCGCATTTTGGCTTATCACAAGCCGGCGGGCGAGGTCGTGACGCTCAACGACCCAGAGGGCCGTCCAACCGTGTTCCGTCATTTGCCGCGCCTGCAACAGGGTAAGTGGCAATCGGTCGGTCGACTGGATATGAATACCGAAGGCCTGTTGCTGTTCACCAATTCTGGCGAACTCGCCAACCAATTGATGCACCCGCGGTTCGGCGTAGAGCGCGAATACGCTGTGCGGGTACTTGGCACCTTGAACGACGACCAGCGCGCTCGCTTGCTCGAAGGCGTCATCATCGAAGGCCAGAAAGCAGGCTTCAAGAGCATCGAGGATGGCGGCGGGGAGGGTGCCAACCATTGGTACCGGGTCATCATCACCGAGGGGCGCAACCGCGAAGTGCGCAAGCTGTTCGAGGCGGTGGGGCTGACGGTCAGCCGCCTGATCCGGATCCGTTACGGCACGGTGGTGCTGCCGCGTGGCCTCAAGCGCTGCGTCTGGATCGAACTGGGCGAGGATGATGTTCGCATCATTCGACGGCTTGCCGGAGGCGAACAGTCGCGCCAGGGTCGGGATGAGCGGACTGAACGTGGTCCTGAACGAGGTGCCGATCGCGGCGCAGAACGTGGACCCGATCGGAACGCGGAGCGCGGTCGCGGACCTGGTCCGGAACGTGGTCCCGACAAGAATCGGCCGCGCCGAGCTGATGGTCGCCATGCCGGCGTTGGTCCACGGCCGAGCCGGGTACCTGAGCGTCCTGATCGCGGGCCGGAGCGTGGTCCTGAGCGGAATTCGAATCGAGGCTATGAGCGTCCGAACGAGCGCATGCCTGATCGACCGCTCGAGCGCGCTGACGACCGTGGCGGTGACAGTGACGATCACGACGATGTGATGCCACGCAATATCAATCCGCTTGAGCAGACTTTTGATCGCCGCTTTGCCGGCAACTCACGCAGCTTCCCTTCCGGCTTCGGTGCTGGCGGCAGCAATCAGGATCAGGGCCGCGGCGGCAGGGGCAACAAGGGCGACGGTCCAAGTCAGCCTGACCCGTTGCAGACCTCGGTAGGTTTCATCGGCGCCAATGCCTTTGTGCGTCGAACCGGGCGCGGCGGCGGTGGTGGTGGGCGCGGCGGTCAGGGTGGTCAAGGGGGCCAAGGCGGCAACCAGGGCGGTGGCGGCCGCAGTGGCGGCGGCTATGGCGGCCGCAACCGCTGAGCAAAATTTGCAGCCGGCGTGCTACCTGCAGGCCTGGGTGGTCATGCCGGCTTGAATGTCACGACATCACAGTACAATCCAAGGCTTTGCCAAGCCACAAGATTTCAGGAGAATACCCATGACCATCGAACGCACTCTGTCCATCATCAAACCCGATGCCGTGGCAAAAAATGTCATCGGACAGATCTACGCCCGCTTTGAAGCGGCTGGCCTCAAGGTTGTTGCCGCCCGCATGGCGCACCTGTCGCGCGGCGAAGCCGAAGCTTTCTACGCAGTTCACAAGGCACGCCCCTTCTTCAATGATCTGGTGAACTTCATGATTTCCGGCCCGGTGATGATCCAGGCGCTGGAAGGCGAAAATGCCATTCTGACGCACCGCGACCTGATGGGTGCGACGGATCCTAAGAAGGCCGAAAAGGGCACGATCCGTGCTGATTTCGCCGACAGCATTGACGCCAACGCGGTTCATGGTTCGGACGCTGCTGAAACTGCAGCTGTGGAAATCGCATTCTTCTTTGCCGGGATGAACGTTTACAGCCGTTGATTCGGCTTCAGGCCGAGGGCTTGAAGCCCGAGGCCGCACAGCAGTTCTTGACCCGGGCATGACTTTGAAAGGCAACATCATGGACGCGGTCAATCTGCTGGGGTTTGATCTCGAAGGTCTCGCTGCTTACTGCGAGCAACTGGGCGAAAAGCGTTTTCGAGCGACCCAGTTGTTCCGCTGGATCCATCAAAAGGGGGCTGCTGATTTCGATCAAATGACCGACCTGGCGAAGTCCTTGCGCGAGAAGTTGGCGGGCCGGGCGCATGTGAAGGCGCTGGCGGTCATTTCCGAACATCAGTCGGTTGACGGTACGGTGAAATGGCTGTTCGACGTCGGTGCCGGAAATGCCGTCGAAGCGGTGTTCATCCCCGAATCAGACCGCGGTACCTTGTGTATCTCCAGCCAGGCCGGTTGCGCTGTTGGCTGCCGGTTTTGTTCGACCGGTCATCAGGGCTTCAGCCGAAATCTCGATACCGCTGAAATCATCGCGCAGCTCTGGTATGCCGAGCACAATCTGCGCCGCCGGTTTGGTACCAACGAGCGGGTCATCTCGAACGTGGTGCTGATGGGCATGGGCGAGCCGCTGCAGAACTACAGTGCGCTGCTACCGGCCTTGAAGATGATGCTCGATGACCATGGCTATGGCCTGTCGCGTCGGCGTGTGACGGTGTCGACTTCGGGCGTTGTGCCGATGATCGACCGCCTGCGTGATGATTGCCCGGTGGCATTGGCGGTCTCCTTGCATGCGCCGGACGATGAGTTGCGCGATCAACTGGTGCCATTGAACAAGAAGTATCCGATTGCCGAGTTGCTCGACGCCTGCAATCGCTATCTGGACCGCGCGCCACGCGACTTCATCACTTTTGAATATTGCATGCTCGATGGTGTCAACGACAAACCGGAACAGGCCCAGGCTCTGGTGGACTTGCTCTGCGGCCATGTCAGTTGCAAGATCAATTTGATTCCATTCAACCCATTCCCGG
>CANFIC010000248.1 GCA_947446685.1 Burkholderiales bacterium | reverse complement strand
TGCGTGGCGTCGCCGCGCTTTCGTCCATGCCGAACCTTCTGGTGACGCGCAACCCTGCCATCAAGACCGTGCGTGACTTCACCGAGAAGGATCGCATCTCGATGGCCGGTGCCGGGTCTTCAGTGCAGACGGTGTACCTGCAGATGGCAGTCGCCAAGGAGTTCGGGATCGAGAACTATCGCAAGCTCAACCCGCTGATGGTGAACCTGCCCCACCCCGAGGGGCTCCAGACGATGCTCTCGGGCTCGGCCGAAATCACCTCCTTGTTCACCTCACCGCCTTTCCAGTACACCGCATTGGCCAGCCCCGGCGTGCGTACGGTGCTGAATTCCTACGACATCATGGGCGGCCCGAACACCTTCCTCATGCTGTGGGCCACCAACAAGTTCCGCGAGGCCAACCCCAAGGTCTATCGGGCTGTGCTGGATGCCCTTCGCGAAGCGACTGCTGCCATCAACGCTGACAAGCGCCGTGCCGCCGAGATGTATGTCAAGGAAGGCGGCGGCAAGGAATCCGTCGATCAGATTCTCAAGATGATGAGCGACCCGCAGGTCGAATACACCTTGGTGCCACAGCGCTTGCTGCCCTATGCGCAGTTCATGAACAAGGTCGGGACCTTGAAGAACAACCCGGCCAGTTGGAAGGATCTGTTCTTTCCCGACATTCACGATCTGCCCGGCAGCTGAACCGCAAGCCCAGCTGTTCATGATGAAAGACCTGACATGACCCTCACCCGCATGGTTGCGCCGCTGTTGCGCGTCGATGGCGTGACCTTGCAGTACAAGACTCGCGAGCATCTGGTGACGGCCAGCTACCGCGTGAGTTTCGACGTTTTGAAGTCGGACCGCTTCGTGCTTCTGGGCCCCTCGGGCTGCGGCAAGTCGACGCTGCTCAAGGCGGTCGGGGGTTATATGACACCGGTCGAGGGCAGCATCAGCCTGAACGGCAGGACCGTCACTCGGCCGGGCCCCGACCGCGTCATGGTTTTCCAGGAATTCGATCAGTTGCTGCCCTGGAAGACCGTACGGCAGAACGTGGTGTTCGCGCTGGAGGCCTCACGACGCCTGGCGGGTGCCGAGGCCGATGAGCGCGCCATGGCCTACATCGAGAAGGTGGGCTTGACGAAGTTTGCCGATGCCTTTCCGCATACGCTGTCCGGCGGCATGAAACAGCGGGTGGCGATCGCGCGCGGGATGGCGATGGAACCCGACATCCTGCTGATGGACGAGCCCTTTGCGGCACTCGATGCGCTGACGCGCCGCAAGATGCAGGATGAGTTGCTGCAGCTCTGGGAGGACACGCGCTTTACCGTGCTGTTCGTGACTCACTCGATTCCAGAGGCAGTCCGCATCGGCAACCGTATCCTGCTGTTGTCGCCGCACCCTGGGCAGGTCAAGGCCGAACTCAGCAGCGACGGCCATGACCGGGTCGATCCCGTGACCGGCATGGCCCTTTCAGACCGAATCCACGGCCTGCTGTTTGCCGACGCCGTGGAGTCCACCGAGGATGAGCCGCATGCATGAACCCCAACAGAGCCGGCCGGAACTGGTTCGGGAGCATCTGCAGGAGCATGACTTCGGTGTCGTGCAGCAGCGGCTGACCCTGCTTGAGCGAATCTACAACCTGGGCTGGGTCCGCAAGAGCCTGATACTGATGACATTGGCTGCGCTCTGGCAGGCCTACGCCATGTACCTGGCGAATGATTTGCTACTGCCGACCTTCAGCACCACGCTGGAGGCCTTCGTCAGCCGCATCCTGACCGGCGAGTTGCCGGCCAAGGCCTGGGTGTCGATCAAGGTGTTGCTGCAGGGCTATGTCGTCGGAATGGCCCTGGCGATGCTGCTGACGGTGTTGGCCATGGCTTCCCGCCTGGGCAACGACCTGCTTGAGACGCTGACGGCCATGCTCAACCCCTTGCCGGCGATTGCGCTGCTGCCGCTGGCCTTGATCTGGTTCGGGCTTGGAAGCGCCAGCATTGTCTTCGTGCTGGTGCACGCCGTGCTCTGGCCGGTTGCGCTGAACACCCATGCAGGCTTCATGGCCGTATCGAGCACGCTGCGCATGGTGGGTCGCAACTACGGTCTGGTTGGTCCGGCCTATGTGGCCAAGATCCTGGTGCCTGCCGCGCTGGGCAGCATCCTGACGGGTCTGAAAATCGGCTGGGCCTTCGCCTGGAGAACCTTGATCGCGGCGGAGTTGGTGTTCGGCACTTCGTCAGGGTCGGGTGGTTTGGGCTGGTTCATCTACGAAAACAAGAACACGCTCGACATACCGGTCGTCTTTGCCGGACTTTTCGCGGTCATCGTCATCGGCCTGGCGGTCGAGGGCATCGTCTTCCGGACCATTGAACAACGCACGGTAAGGCGCTGGGGAATGCACAGCTGAAGCAGCCAAGCGCCGTTCGTCCGCTTGCAAAAACCCATGCATGAATCGAGGCCTTGCCTGGGGCGGGCATACTTCGGTCGAGGCGCTTGAACTGCCGCTCCAAATGGGCCGGCTGCGTCGTCAATCCATCCACAAATCCGTAACCTGACGCTTCGCGCGTCCTCCAGAAGGCACACAGCATGTTCTCTCACATCATGATCGGCACCAACAACCTGGACCAGGCCAAAACCTTCTACGACGCGGTGCTGGGGACCCTCGGGATTCCCGCCGGGGCAGTCGATCGCCACCGTGTCTTCTGGCGCACGCCGACTGGCGTTTTCTCGGTCAGCCTGCCGATCGATGGGCAACCCGCCACGGTGGGCAATGGCAGCACCATCGGCTTTGCCTGCCAGTCGGCCGAGCAAGCCGACGCCTGGCATGCCGCTGGCGTGGCCCATGGCGGAACGACCTGCGAAGACCCTCCAGGCCAGCGCGGTGGCGCCCATGGCACCCATTACCTGGCCTACCTGCGCGACCCCGACGGCAACAAGATCTGCGCCCTGTACCGGATGCCGCGGGCCTGAGCGATCGGTTGAGTCTGAGGCCTTGCCTGGCTTGCTGCCAGCAGGTCCGAATGGCCTTGGCCAGGCCGAGTATCGACATGACAGGCTATCCTTCGGCTGATGCACTCACCGATACTTTCTGTCTCTCATCTCAGCAAGACTTTTGACGGCGGCTTTGCCGCGCTCAAGGACATCAATCTGGAAATCCGCAAGGGCGAAATCTTCGCCCTGCTGGGTCCCAACGGCGCCGGCAAGACGACGCTGATCAGCATCATCTGCGGCATCGTCAATGCCAGCGCGGGGACGGTGACGGTGGCCGGCCACGACAATGTGCGTGACTACCGCAAAGCCCGCTCACTGATCGGCCTGGTGCCGCAGGAGTTGACGACCGAATCGTTCGAGACGGTCTGGAATGCGGTCACTTTCAGTCGCGGGCTGTTCGGCAAGGGGCCCGACCCGGCCCATGTGGAGAAAATTCTCAGGGCCCTGTCGCTGTGGGACAAGCGCGACAGCAAGATCATGACTTTGTCCGGCGGCATGAAGCGCAGGCTGCTGATCGCCAAGGCGCTCTCGCATGAGCCGCAGCTGCTGTTCCTGGACGAACCGACGGCCGGCGTTGATGTCGAGTTGCGGCGCGACATGTGGGCCCTGGTGCGCAGCTTGCGCGACACCGGCGTGACCATCATCCTGACCACCCATTACATCGACGAAGCTGAAGAAATGGCTGACCGCATCGGCGTCATCAGCAAGGGCGAGATCATTCTGGTCGAAGGCAAGGACGCCTTGATGCACAAGCTCGGCAAGAAGCTGTTGACGCTGGAATTGCCCGGGCCGCTGGCCGCGATTCCGGACGCCTTGAGCCACCATCCGCTGACCCTGGCCAAAGGCGGCCATGAATTGATCTACACCTACGACAGTCAGGACGATGGGCGCAGCCGAATTGCCGAATTGCTGCGTGACCTGGGCACAGCCGGCATCCAGTTCAAGGATCTGCATACGACCCAGAGTTCGCTGGAAGATATTTTTGTACAGCTGGTCAAGGAGGGTCAGGCATGAACTACCACGCTGTTTTGGCGATCTATCGCTTCGAGATGCAGCGCACCTGGCGCACGGTGATGCAGAGCATCCTCTCGCCGGTGCTCTCGACCACGCTGTATTTCATCGTCTTCGGCGCGGCCATTGGTTCGCGCATTCCCGAGGTGGAAGGCATCAGCTATGGCGCTTTCATCGTGCCTGGCCTGATCATGTTGTCGCTGCTGACGCAAAGCATTTCCAATGCATCGTTCGGCATCTACTTTCCCAAGTTCACCGGCACGATTTATGAGTTGCTGTCGGCGCCGGTCTCGCATGTCGAGGTGGTGCTCAGCTATGTGGGCGCAGCAGCCAGCAAGTCCATCATCGTCGGGTTGATCATCCTGGCCACTTCGAGCCTGTTCGTGCCGCTGCAGATCGCCCATCCGTTCTGGATGTTGCTGTTTTTGCTCCTGACGGCAGTCACCTTCAGCCTGATCGGTTTCATCATCGGCATCTGGGCCGACGGCTTCGAAAAACTGCAGGTGGTGCCGCTGCTGATCATCACGCCGCTGACCTTTCTGGGCGGCAGCTTTTATTCGATCAATATGCTGCCGCCGGCCTGGCAGACGGTGGCGCTTTTCAACCCGGTGGTTTATCTGATCAGCGGCTTTCGCTGGAGTTTTTACGGCCTGGCCGATGTCAGTCTGGCCCTGAGCCTGGGCATGACGCTGGGCTTTCTGGCCCTGTCGTTGGGTGTGGTCAGTTGGATGCTGAAAACCGGCTACCGATTGAAGGCCTGAGCAATCCGGCAACAACGAACTGGACTTGTGGCAACGTTTCTACATTGCAGGAATTTCGATTCGAGGTGCCAGGATGGCGATCACAACGGTCTCAAGCCGTCAGTTCAATCAGGACACCAGCATGGCCAAGAAGGCGGCCATGGCCGGTCCGGTGTTCATCACCGATCGCGGCCGGCCAGCGCATGTGCTGCTGACATTTGACGCGTACAAGAAGATCTGCGGTGGGCAGACAAAGATTGCCGATTTGCTGGCAATGCCTGGCGCTGCGGACATCGAACTGGAAATTCCGCAGCGGCGCGACCTCGCGCAAGCGGCTGACCTGTCTTGAGGTTTCTTCGCGACACCACCGTCGTCTCCGAGTTGCGAAAAATCCGCCTTGGGAAAGCTGATTCCGATGTTGCGGCTTGGGCCTTGCGTGCCGCCAGGCTGCATGTGCCCGACCCGCGCCCGGTTCGCGATGGATTGATCGCCGCAACTGCGCTGGTCCATGGCATGACGGTGGTGACAGGCAATCTGGCCGACTTTGATCCGAGCGGCGTTGCCACCTTGAACCCTTGGTCCTGGGCTCGGTGACGTTCAGCGCTGCATATTTTTCAATGAAACTCAGTTGGCCAGATTCTTCAGGCCCCGGAAAAACTTGAACGTGCCGTCCAATGTCGGCGCACCGTTCACGACCGGCGCAGGATTGCTCAGAAACATGATGATGTCCTGCATGCCGTCCCCATCAAAATCACCGATGAGCGTCGATGAAATCGGCGTCGGACTTGTCATATGGGTCGGAAGGATACTCAAGCTATCCGAGTATTTGCTGGCCGAAAAAGTTCCGTCCTTGTTATTGATGAATATCAGTGGGGCCAGGTTATCGACGCCGCCAATCAGGTTCTTGTTGATCACCACGTCGGTATAGCCATCATTGTTGACGTCGATGCATTCGAGTTGATTGGCATTGATGACCCCTTTCGGGATATTGTTGAAATTGAGGTCCTGATACACCAACGATCCGTTCTGGAATTTCACGCCAACCCAGTCCATCGTC
>CANFIC010000247.1 GCA_947446685.1 Burkholderiales bacterium | reverse complement strand
TCGGCAACTGTGCAGGCCTTTGCTGCGGCGGGCGGGCGCGGCTGCAATGTCACCGTGCCGTTCAAGTTCGAGGCCTGCCGGCTGGCCCGGACATTGAGCCCTCGCGCTGCCTTGGCCGCTGCGGTCAACACCTTGCGCTTTGACCCGGACGGCTGGTTCGGCGACAACACCGATGGTGCTGGGTTGGTACGGGACATCGAAAGAAATGCGGGAATCCCTCTGGCTGGCCAACGCATCCTGCTGCTCGGCGCTGGCGGCGCCGCAGCCGGTGTGCTGGGTAGCCTGATCGGCACAGCTCCGGCCGCGATCACTGTGGCCAACCGCAATCCGGACAAGGCTCGCGCTCTGGTTGAGTCGCACCACGAGCTGGCGAAAGCCCGTGGCGTTCAACTGCTGGCTTGCGGGCTGACCGACTGCGGTCGCAGCTACGACATCCTTGTCAACGGCACCAGTGCAAGCCTGGCTGGAGCCGGCGTGCCGGTATCGGCTGAAGTACTCAAACCAGGTGCGCTGGCGCTGGACATGATGTATGGCCCGCCCGCGGCAAATTTCCTCGAATGGGCGCGCAGCCACGGCGCGCAAGCGCGCGATGGTCTGGGCATGCTGGTCGAGCAGGCGGCCGAAGCCTTCGAGGTCTGGCGCGGACTGCGCCCTGAAACCAAGCCAGTCTTGGCCGCATTGATCGAGCGACTGGCATGAAGAGGACTGCCGCCGCGCTGCTGCGCCTGGGCTTGTTGCTGGTCATCGGCCTGCTGGCATTGCAGATCTATTTCGGCTTGCGGATCATGTTGATGAACTGGGTGGCACCGCAGTCGAGCAGTTTCCAGCGGTCGGAAATCTGGCGCCTGGCCGTCGACAAACAACAGGTTCTCTGGAGTCAGCAATGGGTCGATGCCGCAATGCTCGGCAATCAGCTCAAGCGCGCGGTCATTGCTAGTGAAGATGCCGGCTTCGTCGACCATGGTGGCGTTGAATGGGACGCGATGGAAAAGGCCTGGGAGCGCAATCAGCGTGAAGCCGCAAGGGCGGTGAAACGCTCGCAAGCCAAGCCAGCAACTGCGGCGAAACCGCCGCCCGCAGGCAAAATCGTTGGCGGCTCGACCATCACCCAGCAGTTGGCGAAGAACATGTTTCTCAGCGGCGAGCGCAATTTCGCCCGCAAAGCCCAGGAGTTCGTCATCACGCTGATGCTGGAAGCAGCATTGAGCAAGCGCCGCATTCTGGAAATCTACCTGAACAATGTCGAATGGGGAGAAGGCCTGTTCGGCGCACAGGCATCGGCGCGCCATTATTTCCGTATCGACGCAAGACAATTGAATGCTGAGCAAGCGGCCCGCCTCGCTGTCATGCTGCCGGCCCCGAAACGCTTCGAGAAGCGTCCGGCTTCGCCCTACTTGCTGTCCCGTGCTGCCGTCATCGAAGCACGCATGGCTGGTGTCGAGGTCCCCTGAGATGCCGATCGATAATCAAATCATGGCCGAGATTGCCGCTACTGCCGCCCGCCTGGTGGTTGAAGAGGGGCTTGAATATGGCCCGGCCAAGCAGCAGGCGCTGAAGGCCTTGGGCCTGCAACGCAGCGGTCGCAACCGGTTGCCCGACAACAATGAATTAGAAGACGAAGTGCGCGACTACCTGGCCCTGTTCTGCGCCGACACCCAGCCTGCTGAACTGAACGCACTGCGCCAACTGGCAGCAACCTGGATGGCGCGTCTGGAAGAATTCCGTCCTCATCTATGTGGAGCGGTTTGGCGCGGGACGGCGACAAGGCTGTCCAATATCCACCTGCAGCTCTATTGCGACGACAGCAAATCCGCCGAGATCGCGCTGATCAATCAGGGTGTCGACTATGAAGTCGGCGCTACGGCAGGACCCAGGAACAGGCAGATCGATGTACTGTCACTGGCCGCTCGCTGCCCAACCCTCAGCGAACTGGTGACCGTTCACCTGAGCATTCTCGATTTCGATGACCTGCGCGGCGCGCTCAAACCTGACGCCCGCGGACGCAGTGAGCGTGGCGACCTCGCCGCCTTGCGAAGACTGCTGGAGATTCCGACATGACGATACACAAGCGACGGCGCAACTGGTTGATCACCGGCGCCGGTTTGGCAGCCTTGGGGTTGGGGCTGGCTTGGCGACATCAAGCCGGACGCGCGCTCTCGACCGAGGCTCTGGCCTTCTGGTCTGCGCGTTTTGATCGGCCAGAAGGGGGCGAGTTAGTTGCGGCCAGCATGCAAGGCAGGCCCTTGCTGCTGAATTTTTGGGCCACCTGGTGTCCGCCTTGCGTGCAGGAGTTGCCGGAACTGGCTCAATTCCAGCGCGAATTCAGGACTCAGGGATGGCAGGTTCTGGGTTTGGCGGTTGACTCGCCAACTCCGGTGCGTGAATTTTTGAAGAAGCTGCCACTTGACTTTGACATTGGCATGGCCGGCTTGACGGGAACGGAACTGACGCGCAAATTGGGCAATACCCAAGGCGGTTTGCCATTCAGCGTGGCATTCGGAGTTGATGGTGAAGTCATCTGGCGCAAACTGGGCAGCACCAATCTTGAAGAATTGCGGGAGCTTGCGAAGGGTCTGGCATAAATCGATTTATTTGAGTCAATCTTTATCGATCGGGTCCTAAAAAGCGTAAAGTGCAAGTCATCGCACTTTTACGCCTCGAACTACAGACTCCATCGACGGCTCTTTTAGCTCAAAATGCAAATCCTTGTACTCCACGGCCCCAACCTCAACCTGCTCGGCAGCCGTGAGCCGACTGTTTATGGCTCGACAACTTTGGTGCAGATCGACACCAATCTTGCAGAAATAGCAGCGAAAGCCGGGTTTTCGCTAGAATCCTTCCAGAGCAATCACGAGGGTGCCTTGGTCGACCGGATTCAGACAGCGGCTCGAGAAGGATGCCGCTTCATTATTATCAATCCGGCCGCATACACACATACCAGCGTGGCAATGCGCGATGCTTTGGCCGCCGTCGATCTGCCATTCATTGAAGTTCATCTGTCGAATATCCACAAACGCGAAACTTTCCGCCACCACAGCTTTTTCTCCGAACTCGCCCTTGGTGTGATTTGCGGACTCGGTGCACAAGGCTACCAACTGGCCTTGGCTTGTGCCATCGAACAGCTCGGCAACCCGCTTTCAAGGCCTGCTTGACAGGCCGGTAAGGCAGCGTTCATCGCTGTACTGCCAATCTATGTAAACAATTTCGTTGGAGAAAAAAATGGATCTGCGCAAGCTGAAGACCTTGATCGACCTGGTGTCCGAGTCGAATATTTCCGAACTTGAAATCACCGAAGCCGAAGGCAAGGTCCGGATTGTCAAGTCCGCAGTCGGTGCAAGCCATATGGGGATGCCGATGGCTGTCGCCGCAGCTCCCGTTGCGGCAGTTGCAGCAGCGCCGGTCGCTGCAGCGCCAGTTGCAGAGCCTGTCGTCGAAACAGGTCACGAGGTGAAGTCACCGATGGTAGGCACGTTCTACCGCGCAGCCAATCCAAATGCCAAGCCTTTTGCCGAAGTCGGCCAACAGATCAAGGAAGGTGAGGCAATCTGCATCATCGAAGCGATGAAGATCATGAACGAGATCGACGCCGACAAGAGCGGCACCATCACCCGCGTCTTCTGCGAAAACGGACAACCGGTCGAATTCGGTCAGCCACTTTTCATCATCGAGTAAGCATTTTGACCGGATCGGCTATGGCTCGATGAGCCAGGCGACGGCGACGGAACCGAGTACCTATGTTCAAAAAAATACTGATTGCCAATCGAGGCGACAAGGCTCCCAGCCTTGCGGCGCAGCCAAATTGCCCTTCGGGCGCAGCCCGTCAGGGCGATTGAGCCGAGGACCTATGTTCAAAAAAATTCTGATTGCCAATCGAGGCGACAAGGCTTCCAGCCTTGCGGCGAAGCCAAATTGCCCTCCGGGCGCAGCCCGTCAGGGCGATTGAGCCGAGGACCTATGTTCAAAAAAATACTGATTGCCAATCGAGGCGAAATCGCCCTCCGGATCCAGCGCGCCTGCCGTGAAATGGGCATCAAGTCGGTGGTGGTTTATTCCGAAGCCGACCGCGATGCCAAGTATGTGAAGCTGGCCGATGAGGCGGTCTGCATCGGTCCGGCCGCATCGGCGCAGAGCTATCTGAGCATGCCCGCGATCATCGCGACTGCCGAGGTGACCGACGCCGAGGCAATCCATCCCGGCTACGGCTTCCTGAGCGAAAACGCTGACTTTGCCGAGCGCGTCGAGCGCAGCGGCTTTACCTTCATTGGCCCGACACCCGAATCGATCCGGATGATGGGTGACAAGGTATCTGCCAAACAGGCCATGATCCGCGCCGGCGTACCCTGCGTACCCGGCTCGGAAGGCGCCCTGCCCGATGACCCCAAGGAAATCATCAAGATCGCCCGTGCTGTCGGTTACCCGGTGATCATCAAGGCTGCTGGTGGTGGTGGCGGACGTGGCATGCGGGTCGTCCACACCGAGGCAGCCCTGGTAAATGCCGTGCAGACCACCCGTGCTGAGGCCGGAGCGGCTTTCGGCAATCCCCAGGTCTATCTGGAAAAGTTTCTGGAGAACCCTCGCCATATTGAAATCCAGGTGCTGGCCGACGAACACAAGAATGCAGTCTGGTTGGGTGAACGCGACTGCTCAATGCAGCGGCGCCACCAGAAAATCCTTGAAGAAGCCCCGGCACCGGGAATTGCACGTCGCGTGATCGAGAAGATCGGCGATCGCTGCTCGGCGGCTTGCCGCAAGATGGGCTATCGCGGCGCCGGCACATTCGAGTTCCTGTTCGAGAACGGCGAGTTCTATTTCATCGAGATGAACACGCGCGTGCAGGTCGAACACCCGGTCACGGAAATGGTTACTGGCATCGACATCGTGCAGATGCAGATCAGGATCGCAGCAGGCGAGAAGCTCCCGTTCACGCAGCGCGCTATCAGCCTGCGCGGGCATGCGATCGAATGCCGGATCAATGCTGAAGATCCATTCAAATTCACACCTTCGCCGGGCCGCATCACGATGTGGCATGCCCCGGGAGGCCCAGGTGTGCGGGTGGATTCGCATGTTTACTCGAACTACTTCGTGCCGCCGCACTACGACTCGATGATCGGCAAGATCATCGTCCACGGAGATACGCGCGAGCAGGCCTTGGCACGCATGCGTATTGCCCTGTCAGAGACAGTGGTCGAAGGTATTCTGACCAATATCCCCTTGCATCGCGAACTGATGGTCGATGCCAAATTCGTTGAGGGCGGCACCAATATTCATTACCTCGAGGGCTGGATGAGCCAGCACAAACGTTGACCAATGCCAGCAACCTGCACGAACTGGTTCTGATCTGCGGCGAGGATGTGGTCGAGACTGTCAGCGATGCGCTGATGGAACTCGAAGCGCTTTCAGTCTCGGTAGAAGATGCCGATGCCGATACGCCGATAGAACAAGCGCTATTTGGTGAGCCCGGCATGCCGGCACCACGCGGCGGTTGGCAACGTTCGGTCGTTCGCGCACTATTTCCCGACGAAGCCGCGGCGACCGAATGCGCAACATTGATACTGAGCCAGGACTGGGCTGAGGGCGTTCATGTTCAAGCGGTGCAATCGGTCCCTGAGCAGGACTGGGTCCGGCTGACCCAATCGCAATTTGCACCCGTCGAAATAACGCCCGAATTCTGGATTGTCCCTTCATGGCACCAAGCGCCAGAACAAGCGCGGTTGGTGATGCGCCTGGATCCAGGTCTGGCATTCGGTACAGGCACTCATCCCACGACACGCATGTGCCTGCGTTGGATCGCACGACATGCGGTG
>CANFIC010000246.1 GCA_947446685.1 Burkholderiales bacterium | reverse complement strand
TCAAGGCGACCCCGGCCGTCATCATCGGCGGCAAGATCGTGCACAGCGGTGGCCTGCCCGCGCATGAGCAGGTGCAAGCCTGGCTGAAGCCGGAACCGAGCGGCTTCTTGAAGCAGGCGACGCGCTATCTTTTCTTCACCGGCAAGGGCGGCGTGGGCAAGACTTCGCTGTCGACTGCCGCCGCGCTGGCGCTGGCGGACGCGGGCAAGAACGTGTTGCTGGTCAGCACCGACGCTGCGTCGAATCTTGACGAAATGCTCGGCATCAAGTTGAGCAACCAGGCGGTGACCGTACCCGGTGCGCCGGGGCTGTCGGTGCTGAACATCGACCCTGACAACGCCGCCGAGTCCTACCGGCAGCGGGTGCTGGCCCAGGTGAGTGAAGCCGAAAGGCCGGAAGTGCGCGAACAGCTGTCGGGTGCTTGCACCACCGAGATCGCCTCGTTCGATGAGTTCTCAACGCTCTTGTCCGAAGGCGATGCGCGCTATGACCATATCGTTTTCGACACCGCGCCGACCGGCCATACGCTGCGGCTGCTGAGTCTGCCCAAGGCCTGGAGCGGTTTCCTCGCCGGCAATGATCGCGGCGCCTCCTGCCTGGGCCCGCATTCGGGCTTGAAGATGCAGGAAATTCGCTTCAAGGCAGCGCTCGAAGCCTTGAACGACCCGGCCAGAACCACCGTGATCCTGGTGGCGCGGCCGGACAAAGGCGCCCTTGAGGAAGCGGCGCGCACCTCGCAACAATTGCATGAACTCGGCCTGAACCATCAGCGCCTTGCGATCAACGGCTTGTTCCATGCCAGCGATCGCGCCGACGCGGTGGCCTGTGCGATCGAGGATCTTGGGCAACAGGCCCTGGCACAGATGCCGGCCTCGCTGCTTGCCTTGCCGCAGGATTTGGTGCCGCTGCGAGCCTTCGACATGGTCGGTTTGCCGGCCTTGCGCGCGCTGCTGAATACCGCGGCTGGGCCGATCACGGCAGACGCAGGGGTCGAGTCCTTGCCCAGCTTTGCGGGGCTGGACAAGCTGGCAGATGAACTGGCCAGCGCAGGCCATGGGCTGATCATGGTGATGGGCAAAGGCGGCGTCGGCAAAACGACGGTGGCAGCGGCCTTGGCGCTGGGGCTGATCCAGCGCGGCAAGAGCGTGCACTTGAGCACCACCGATCCGGCCGCCCATCTGGCGTCCACGCTGGCTGGCACGGTGCCTGGTCTGCAACTCAGCCGCATCGACCCGCAAGCCGAGACACAGCGCTATGTCGAGAAGATCATGGCCGCCAAATCGCCAGGTCTGGACGCGCAGGAACAAGCCCTGCTGCGTGAGGATCTGCGTTCGCCCTGCACCGAAGAGGTGGCCGTCTTCCACGCCTTCTCGCGCATCGTCAGCGAGGCGCGCAGCGCCTTCGTCGTGCTCGACACCGCACCGACCGGGCATTCGCTGCTGCTGATGGATGCGACCGGCGCCTATCACCGGCAGATGATGCGCGAATTCGAAGGGCATGGCAGCGGCCGCATCGTCACGCCCTTGATGCGACTGCAGGACGCGGCTTACACAAAAATCATCCTGGTCACCTTGCCCGAAGTGACGCCGGTCTCGCAAGCCGCCGCCTTGCAGCAGGATCTGCAACGCGCCAGCATCGAGCCCTATGCCTGGGTGCTGAACAAAAGCGTGCTGGCCGCCGGCACCAGCGACCCCTTGCTGGCCGCAAGGCTGGCCGGTGAGCGCCAGCAGATGGCGCGCATGTCAGCCGGGCTGGCCAAGCGCATCTTCGTCCTGCCCTGGCTGAAGCGCCCGCCGATCGGCTTGCTTGAACTGTCGGCGCTGGTCAGCGCAAGCCCGGCCGTCAGGCCCGCAGGATCTTTGTCACCCCAGGCGGCGTCTGCAGACTTGAAGCAATAACCGACTGATGGACGACCTCGGCCAGCGCCCGGGCTGCAAACGATGGCTCCTTGTCGGCCGGAAAGACCAGGCCAAGCTGGCGCGAGACCAGCGGCCGCACCAGCGGCCGGACGGCGAAGGCGCTGTTCGTCGGAGCCGGGCACAACATTGAGGGCAGCACGGTCACGCCGAGCCCGGATTCAACCAGACCCAGCACGGTGTGGAACTGAGTCGTCTCGTGGATCACGTTCAACTTGATCGCCAGGCGCTCGATCGCCCGATCGAAGGCATCGCGGATGCCCGAGCCGCGCCGCAGCAGCACCAGTTCCTGCCCCGCCAGATCGGCGCCCGAGACCTGCCGCTGCCGCGCCAGCGGATGCAATGCCTGGCAAACCACCTGGAACGAATCGGTCACCAGCGGTATGGTCAGACCGCGCTTGTTCGATGCGTCGTCGCTGACGATGGCGACATCGCATTCACCGCTATCCAGGCTGTGCAGGATGCCGCGCATGCTGTCGTCGCGGAAGACGACATTGATCTCAGGGTAACGGCGCTTCATCTCGGCCAAGGCCGGCGGCAACAGGCGGTAAACCGTCGATGACAGGCAGGACAGCGTCACGCGGCCGCGGCCGGTGGTGGCAAATTCGCGCAAGGTCGTGATCGAATGGTCCATGCCGTCCAGCAGGCGCTCGGCATCGACCAGAAACGCAGCGCCTGGTTCGGTCAAGCGGACCGTTCGCGTCGTCCGGTCGAGCAGCTTGACCGCCAGCATCGATTCCAGCTGGGCAATCGCCTGGCTGGCTGCAGGCTCGCTCATGTGCAAGGCGGCTGCAGCATTCCTGAAACTGCCGCGCCTGGCAATTTCGACGAAGACGCGCAGGTGTTTGAGGTTCGGATTGATCACTGGATACGCTTGTTCGCTGACTCGAGACGGACGGACCTTCAAGATCCTCGGCAAAGTACGGTCGATTATTAAGTAAACCTGAATAAACAGTCAAATAGTTCTATTTGTCGAAATTCTCCTGCCTGCCTAGACTATGCCGCTTTGAAGCCGATGGAGGTATTTGTGCGATCGATCTGGCGACTGCCCATGGGCTGCATCATTTTCTGCATGAGCTGGCTGTGCTCGGCCGGCATGGCTGCTGCGCAGACCGAAGGCATCGAGTTGGTCGTTCCAACCGCCGCGCAAGGCTCGACCGATCTGCTGGCACGACTGGTCGCTGATGGCCTGCAGCGGCGCGGCTTCGGTGCTGTTCGCGTTCGCAATCTGCCCGGGCGCAGCGGCACGCTGGCGGCAGCTTATGTGGCGGCAGCAGCGCCCGATGGCCGCACTTTGCTGATCGCTACGCCGAGCAGCCACGGCATCGCCTCGGCATTCGAAGCCAGCATGCCCTATGACCCGGTGAGCAGCTTCACGCCGGTACTGCGCTTCGCGGCAGCGCCTTATCTGCTGGTGGTCAAGCCGGGCGGCGCCTCGACTTTGGCGCAATTCGTCGAGCAGGCGCGCCTGGCCGATGGCAGCTGGCGCTATGCCTCGACCGGAGTTGGCGGGCCACACCATCTGGTGGCCGAGTTCTATTTCCAGCGCGCCGGCCTGAAGCTGCAGCATCTGCCGCTGGCGGGCGGTGCGGCCGCGATGGCCAGCCTGATGGCCGGCGAGGTCGAGGTGATGCTGCCAGCCGCGATCCTGGCGCTGCCTCGCGTCAAGTCAGGGCAATTGAGGGCGCTGGCGGTCAGCGGCACAAGACGTCTGCAGTCTCTGCCTGATGTCCCGACCTTCAGCGAGGCCGGCCTGCCAGTCGAGGTCGAATCCTGGTATGGCTTGATGGCACCCGCAGGCCTACCCGCAGCGCAGGCCGACCGTCTGGCCGAAGCCATCCTCGCGACGCTCAATGAAGCCTCGGTCACAGCAAAGCTGAATGAGCTGGCGACCGAGAAAACCGCCGACCGGGGGCCGGAATTTGCCAAGGTCATCACCGCCGAGGTCTTGCGCTGGAAGGCCCTGGTGCAAGCGCTCGGCATCCAGCCAGGCAAGGGAGACTGAGCGATGTCTCGAATCCAGCTCCAACCCATCCTGCAGCGCCTGGCAAGGCTGCTGGCAATGGCCGCATTGGCAGCGATCTTCCCGGCCCATGCCGCCTGGCCTGAGAAACCGCTGCGCATCGTCGTGCCCTTCATTCCGGGTGGCGCGGCCGACAGCGCGGCGCGCCTGCTGGCACCCGGCCTGCAGAAGCGGCTCGGACAGCCGGTGGTGATCGAGAACCGGGCGGGTGCTGGCGCGTCGATCGGAACCGCCGCGGTGGCCAGCGCGCCTGCCGATGGCTATACCTTGCTGATGGGCAGCGCCAGCAATGCGATCGACGCCGCGATCCAGAAAAAATTGCCCTATCTGTTCGAGCGCGATCTGCTGCCAGTGCTGCTGGTGGCCGAAGTGCCTGGCGTGCTGGTCGTGCCGCGCGAACTGCCGGTCAACAGCGTCACCGAGCTGATCGCCTATGTCAAAGCCAGGCCCGGTCAGCTCAGCTATGGCTCACCGGGTTATGGCACCAGCGTCCATCTGGCTGGCGAGTTGTTCGAGAACATGACCGCCACATCGATGATCCATGTTCCCTACAAGGGCGCTTCGGCGGCGTTGACCGACCTGCTGGGGCAACGCCTGGACATGATGTTTCCAGCGCTGGCCGCAGCGCAGTCCCATGTCCAGTCCGGCAGACTGCGGGCGCTGGCGGTGACCACCAGCAAACGCTCGGCGCTGGTGCCGGATCTGCCCACCCTCAGCGAGGCCGGGCTGCCGGGCTATGAAGTCGGCGGCTGGATCGGCCTGTTTGCACCCAGCGGCCTGGCGCCGGACACCCTGAATACCCTGCAGCAGGCGGTCGATGCGACCTTGAAGGACGAGGCGATGCGCCAGGCTTTGGCAAAGATCGGCATTGAAGCCACGCCCGCCCCGGCACAGGTGCTGCGCGCAAGGGTCGAGGCCGATACAAAGCGCTGGCAGCAGCTGATCAAGAGTCGAAAGATCGAACTGCAATGAGCATTCACCGAACAATGTCCGACCCGAAAAGGCGAATCCATCCATGAGTAGTCCAGCGCAGGCCAACCGGCTCCAGGCCCAGGCAATGATCGACGCGCTCGCCACGCCGGTGCTGCCGCATTTCATCAACGGCGCCGCTTGCCCCAGCATCGACGGTGGCGAGTTTGCAAACCTGTCGCCGTCGGACGGAACATTGCTGAACCACACGGCGCTGGGCAGCGAAGCCGACATCGATGCCGCCAGTTCGGCCGCCGCCGCGGCCTTCGAAGGCTGGCGCGGCTGGCCGGCCGGGCAGCGGCGCGACCTGCTGCATGCAATCGCCGACCGGATCGAGCAACATGCCGAGCAGATCGCGCTGCTGGAGACCGCCGACACCGGCCAGCCACTGCGCTTCACCGGCAAGACCGCCACAAGGGGGGCAGAAAACTTCCGCTATTTCGCCGACCAATGCGGCCAGGCTGCCGATGGCCGCAGCTACCCGACGCCGACGCATCTGAACTACACGCTGCGCGAACCGATTGGCCCGGTCGGCGCGATCACGCCCTGGAACATGCCCTTCATGCTCGGCACCTGGAAGATCGCGCCAGCGCTGGCAGCGGGCTGTACGGTCGTGCACAAGCCGGCCGAATGGAGCCCATTGACAGCGACGCTGCTGGCCCGGATCGCTTTCGAAGCCGGCTTGCCCGCGGGGGTGCTGAATGTCGTCCACGGTCTCGGTGAAGGCGCGGGGACGGCCCTGACCCAGGACAAGCGCATCAAGGCGATCGCCTTTGTCGGCGGCACCAAAACCGGCTCACGCATCATGGCGCAGGGAGCGCCGAGCCTGAAGCGGGTGCATTTCGAGCTCGGCGGCAAGAGCCCGGTGATCGTCTTCGACGACGCCGACCTCGAGCGCGCGCTCGACGCGG
>CANFIC010000245.1 GCA_947446685.1 Burkholderiales bacterium | reverse complement strand
CGCTGATCGGCGATGTCACCGACGACGGGCAGGTCTTCCGCGTCGATCTGGCGCTGCGGCCGAACGGCAATTCGGGTCCGGCCGCAGTCAGCATGGCGATGCTGGAAGAGTATTTCTTTGTCCAGGGGCGTGAGTGGGAACGCTTTGCCTGGCTGAAAAGCCGGGTCGTGGCGCCAATGGAAAGCACCCTGAACGGCCGAGCGCTGGCCTTGCGTTCGCTGGTCACACCGTTCGTTTACCGGCGCTATCTCGACTATGGTGTCTTCGAGGGGCTGCGGCAGCTGCACCGCAAGATCCGCGACGAAGCGCAGCGCCGCGCTGCTGGCAGACCCGAGCGTGCCAATGATGTGAAGCTGTCACGCGGTGGCATCCGCGAGATCGAGTTCACCGTGCAACTGCTGCAGGTGGTCCGGGGCGGGCAGTTTCCCGAAATCCGCACCCGTTCGACCGTCAAGGCGCTGGGTCGTCTGGCCGAGAGTGGCTTGATGAAACCGGCGACGGCCGCCAAACTGGTCGACTGCTATGTCTTCCTGCGCCGGGTCGAACACCGGATCCAGTTTCTCGATGACCAGCAAACCCATTGCCTGCCAGGCCAGGACTCGGATCTGGCCTGGATCGCCCGCAGTCTGGGCATGAGCTGCCATGTCGACGCCTGCGAACTGCTCGATCGGCTTTGCGAAGTGCGTGAAATTGTCGCCACCGAATTCGATTCACTTCTGCATGACGGCCAGGCGCCGGCCGGCAATGGTTGTCGAAGTTGCGGCGGCCCGGCATTGACCGTCGACACCGAAGAATTCCTGGCCAAATTGCCATCTGAACTGGCCACCGCAGTCAGACGACTGGCCGGCCAGCAGCGCGTACAGGCATTGCGCGACGACTCACGGCTGCGCCTGGCCAAGCTGATCGGCCGGGCAGCCGATGAGGTCAAGGGCGGTGGCTGCACGATGGACGCCGCGCTGCGTTTTGTCGATTGGATCGAGCCGCTGCTGCGGCGCGAAAGCTATCTGGCCCTGCTGGTCGAGCGCCCGGCTGTGCAGACGCGCTTGCTGCGCCTGCTGGGGTTGGCGCGCTGGCCGATGCGCTACTTGATGCTGCACCCCGGCGTCATCGATGAACTGGCGGACGAGCGCTTGTTGCACGACCGTTTCGACGGCGCGGTTTTCATCAAGGAATTGCACAACCGGCATGATGCCTGGGCAAGATCAGGCGAAGCGGATGAAGAAGCCTTGCTCGACACCTTGCGCCGCGCCCATCAGGCCGAAGTATTCCGCACCCTGGTGCGCGATGTGGAAGGTGAAATCAGCGTCGAGCAGGTGGCCGACGAGTTGTCGGCGCTGGCCGATGCGGTACTGCAATGCACGATTGCATGGGTCTGGGCCAGGCTGAAGCAGGCGCATCGGCCACAGCCCCGCTTTGCCGTGATCGCCTATGGCAAATTGGGCGGCAAGGAACTCGGTTACGGCGGCGACCTCGATGTGGTCTTCCTGTTCGACGATGAGGACGAAAACGCCACCGAAATCTATGCCGCTTTCGTTCGCAAGCTGATCACCTGGCTGACGGTGAGGACTTCTGCTGGCGAGTTGTTCGACATCGACACTGCGCTGCGTCCCAACGGCAATTCAGGCCTGCTGGTGACTTCACTGGCCTCGTTCGAGAAATACCAGTCCGGCCGCGGCAGCAATACCGCCTGGACCTGGGAGCATCAGGCAATCACCAGGGCGCGGTTTTGCGCTGGCGACCCCTCGCTGGCCGAACCATTTGAAGCGGTGCGGCGCAGCGTGATGACCGCGCCACGTGACCACACTGCCTTGCGTGCCGAAGTGCAGGCGATGCGCGCAAAAGTACGTGCAGCCAGGCCGGTCAAAGCCGGGCATTTCGACGTCAAGCACAGCCCTGGCGGCATGATGGATGCCGAATTCGCGCTGCAATACCTGACCCTCGCTCATGCCGGCAAGCACCCGGAATTGATCGCCAACGCCGGCGTCATTGCCCTGCTAGGTCTTGCTGAACTGGCCGGCTTGCTGGCTGAAGGCATCGGCTTTTCCGCTGCCAACGCCTACCGCGAGTTGCGCCGGGCCCAGCATCGGGCGCGGCTCGACGAACAGCCGACCTCGTTCGATGAAGCCAGGCTGTTCGAGTCCGGTCTGGACCATCATCGCGACGCCGTGCTGGCGCTGTGGCAAGCCGTTTTTTCTTGAGCCCCTGGGCCCTGCTGGCGGCTATGTTCGCAGCCGGCGCCATGCTGGCTTGGCCCTTGGCGACCGATTGGCTTGACTGGCAAGCCGAAATGCTTGTCGCTGAGCCCTGGCGCGCCTTCAGCGCTGCCTTTGTGCATTGGAGCGTCAGGCATCTGCTGGCCAATCTGGCAGGCTGCGCTGTACTTGCCTGGCTCGGGCTGGCGGCGAAATTGCCAGCGCGCTGCGCCTGGGCCTGGCTGCTGGCATGGCCGCTGACGCATATCGGGCTGCTGCTGCTACCCGACCTGCAGCATTACGGCGGCCTGTCGGGCGTCTTGCATGCCGGCGTGGCGATTACCGTGGTGGAATTGCTGTTCAGGCAAGGCCGCGACCGCCTGCTCGGCGCAGCCATCGCTGCCGGCTTGCTGCTCAAGCTCTTGCTGGAACAACCGTTCGGCGCAGCAATGCGCCAAGTGCCGGGATGGGACATCGCGGTCGTTCCCTTCGCCCACCTGAGCGGCGCGATAGCGGGGCTGAGCTGCGCATTGCTGTTATCGATCAACTGGCAAGGCCGGAGCGTCAATCAATGAGTCATGCAAGAAAATCAAAACTGGACCGCGTCGCCCTGCTCGGCTTGTTGATTTGCTGTTCGATCTGGGGACTCAACCAGGTCGCGGCCAAGGCCGGCCTGAGCGAGATCAGACCGCTCTGGGAGGCCGGGCTGCGCTCGCTCGGCGCGGCCTTGCTGGTCTGGGCCTGGGCCGGCTGGCGCGGCATTGCCTTGTTCGAACGCGACGGCAGTCTCGCCGGCGGCTTGCTGGCCGGCAGCCTGTTCGCAGGCGAATTCGCCTGCATCTTCATCGGTCTGCAGTTCACAACCGCCTCGCGCATGGTTGTCTTCATTTACCTGAGCCCGTTTGTCGTCGCCCTTGGCATGCCCTTCATCGCCCGCTCCGAGCGCTTGAACCTGCGCCAGATGGCCGGTCTGGCGCTGGCTTTCGGGGCGGTCGCATGGACCTTTGCCGAAAATTTCAGCCAGGCCAGCGGCTCGGAGCTGCAATGGCTTGGCGACGCCCTGGGGGTGCTTTCGGCCTTGCTGTGGGGTGGAACGACTTTGGCGATACGCGGCACAAAACTGGCCAGCGCCAGTGCTGAAAAGACCCTGCTTTACCAGCTCGGTGTTTCAGGCTTGGCTCTTTGTGCTGGTGCGTTGTTCGCAGCCGAGGCGTTGCCGCTGATCTGGTCATACCGGCTCGCTGGCCTGATGCTGTTCCAGACCGTGGTCGTCTGCTTTGCCAGTTATCTGCTCTGGTTCTGGATGGTGCGCCATTATCCGGCGACGCGACTGGCCAGCTTCACCTTGGCGACACCGCTCTTCGGCTTGGTCGCGGGCGCCTTGATTCTGGGTGAGTCGATCACCCTGCGGCTTTGGATGGCCTTGGTGGCACTGGCTGTCGGCATCACCTTGGTGAACCGGTAGCTGTCGCCTCGGCGGCAACCGGTTCGACAGGCCAGGCTTAGACTGGCCCACCCCCAATCCGGAGCTTTTCATGATTACGTTGTACGGCTTTGCAATTTCAAATTACTACAACAAGGTCAAGCTGGCCTTGCTGGAAAAAGGCATTCCCTTCGAGGAATCGCTGGTGATGACACATTCCAAGGATGAGGCCGTACTGAGCGCCTCGCCGCTGGCCAAGGTGCCGTTCATCCGGACAGCGCAAGGGTCACTGTGCGAAAGCCAGGTGATTCTTGATTATCTGGAAGCGATTCAACCGAGCCCGGCGCTACTGCCCGCCGACCCATTTGCTGCCGCCAAGGTGCATGAATTGATCAGCTTCATCGAGTTGCATCTGGAATTGGTGGCGCGCGAGTTGTATGGCCAGGCCTTCTTCGGTGGCACGGTCAGCGAAAGCACCAAGGAGCGAGTACGCAAGACGCTGCTGAAGAACATCGCTGCTTTCAAACGCCTGGCCAGCTTCGCACCCTATGCCGCCGGCGCTAGCTTTACCCAGGCCGATTGCTCTGCCTGGGCCAGCCTGCCGCTGATCGCGATGTCCTGCAAGTCAGTTCTGGGCGAAGACCTGTTGATGGCTGGCGGGATCGATTGGAAGCCTTATGTCAAGCTGATCGGCGAGCGTCCGAGCGCCGTCAAGGTCGCAGCTGACCGCAAGGCCGCGCAGGGTCAGATGGCCGCGTTGAAACACGCTTGAGTTCAAACGGACTCAGCGCCGCCCGAACATCATCTGCCTGGCCAGGGCCTTTTTCAGGGGCGGCAAGGCCTGCAGAACGGCGAGCGCCATGCCGCGCGCAGCCGGCAGGCCGGGCCAGCGCCAGGCAAAGCTTCTGGCGAGGAAATCAGTGGCCGCAATCATCACCCAGCGATCCGGTGCACGCTGCCATTCGACCCGCTGTAGCGCTGCGTCGATGCCGCCGCTGCTGCGCAAGGCATCGACCAGGGCATAGACATCGCGCAGACCCAGATTGAGCCCCTGGCCCGCCACCGGGTGCAGCGTCTGCGCGGCATTGCCGATGCGGACAATGCGGCGCTCGACCAGGCTGCGCTCGGCATTCAGGCCAAGCGCAAAACATTTCAACGCACTGATGCCTTGCAGCTTGCCAACAGCTGCGGGCAACTGACTTTGCAGCACCGCCAGACGCTGGCTGTCGCTCAAGCTGGCCACCTCGTCATCGACTTGTGGCATGCACCAGACCAAGGCGGCACGGCGCGGTTGGCCAGCCACCGGACGCAAGGGCAACAAGGCCAGCGGCCCGTTGCGGGTGAAACGCTCATAAGCCACGCCGACCGGACTGTCATCGGGCAGAACCAGCGTACCGACCCAGGCATTTTGCAGATAGTCACGGCTGACGGCCTTGCGCGCCTGCTCGGCGAACACACCGCCCTCAGCGACAACGGCCAGGTCGAAACGCTCGGCAATGCCGGCATCGACTTCAACGCCAGTCTCCGGCGCCTCGAGCGGCTTCAAATTTTTCACCGGGGCGCCGAAGCGACTGCTCAGTCGGCCCGGTTCAAGCGCCACAAGGCCATTCCAGGCCGCCTGCAGCGGCGCGACCAATTGGCCGTAGCTGATCACCGCGCCAAGCTGCGCCACGCCCTGCTCGGCCGCGCTCAAGCGCACTTCGGGTTCTCCCGAGGCGCCGAACAGCGGGTGTCGCAAGGTCGGCGACGCCTGGCTGACATTCACCTGCAGAATCGCCTGTGCCAGACCTGGATCCCAAACCGACAAGCGCTGCAGCAATTGCACGCTGCCGAGCGACAGGGCCAGGGTGCGCGGATCGCCCGTGACATCCTTGTCAATCAATCGGGCATCGAACAGGCTGATGCGAAGCTGCGGCAGCAATTGCGCCGCCAACAGCGCCAGGCTCAGGCCGACCGGACCGGCACCGATGATCGCCAGATGCAGCGCCGGCTTGGAGCCTGCGGGAAGTGGCGAATCGGCATCGGGGTCAAGCTTTCGGGTCTGCATGGATGGGCAGCTTACCCCATGACCTTGCAAGCCGCGCTGACCCCGGTCTGCGTTACCCTTGCGCAAATTTTTGAAGGATCAGTCATGCAATATCGTCGTCTGGGCCTTAGCGGCCTGCAGGTTTCCGAGCTGTCACTGGGCTCTTGGGTGACTTATCACAACCAGGTCGATAGCCAGGGCGCTACCGAGATGCTGG
>CANFIC010000244.1 GCA_947446685.1 Burkholderiales bacterium | reverse complement strand
TGGACGACGCGGGCATGAAAACCGTCGACCTCTCGCGTGATCGGCTGACCCTCAGCGTCAACGCCGCTGTAACGGACCCGCGCAAAGCGTTCGACGATGCCGCGCAGGCCTGGCACCGACAGACAGCCTTCCCAGCCTTCCACCAGTTCATCCGACAGCGGCGTGATCTGTGGATTGATCAACACGGTCAGCGGCACCGGTGGCGCTTCCGGGTAGCGCTCATTGCGCTGGTAGCCAAAGATCACCAGTTGCAGATCAACACCGATTTGCGGCGCTGCCAGTCCTGCGCCATTGGCGGCCTCCATCGTCTCGAACATATCGGCGATCAAGGTCTGCATCGCCGGCGTGCCGAATTCGGTGACTGGCTTGGCTGTGCGCAGCAATCGCGCATCACCCATCTTCAAAATTTCATGTACGGCCATCGGGCCTCCGTTACGCTATGAGGCCTCGATTCTAAGGACGATCAATGGAAGATTTCATCGAAGCGCTGGGGCAAGGGATCTATGCGATCGACACCGGGTTTCAAAGACCTCGCTTTGACGCCGCTTATCTGCTGATCGAAGATGGCCGCGCAGCCTTTATCGACACCGGCACCAACCACGCAGTACCACGCTTGCTGGCCGCACTCGATGCATTGCAGTTGCCACGATCAGCGGTCGATTGGGTCATCCCGACCCATGTCCACCTCGACCATGCAGGCGGTGCCGGTCTGCTGATGCAGTCCCTGCCCGAGGCCAGGCTGCTGGTGCATCCGCGTGGACTGCGCCATATGCTCGACCCGAGCGCGCTCTATCAAGGCGCGATGGCGCTCTACGGCGAGGCCGAAATGCAGCGCTCCTATGGTCAGCTGCAAGCGATTCCGGCATCGCGGGCGCTGGCCAGTACCGACTCGATGACCGTGATGCTGGCCGACCGGCCGTTGCTGTTGATCGACACCCCAGGACATGCCCGGCACCACCATTGCATCTGGGACGCAAGAAGCCGTGGCTGGTTCAGTGGCGATACCTTCGGCCTCAGCTATGGCGAGTTCAAGGGAGAGAACGGCGCCTTGATCATGCCGATCAGCACGCCAACCCAGTTCGACCCCGACGCCCTGCATGCTTCGGTGCAACGGATGTTGAGCTATGCGCCACAAGCCATGTACCTGACCCATTACGGCCGGGTCGATCGTCCTGAGGAATTGGCGATTTCCCTGCTGGAACAGGTCGATCAGATGGTCGCGCTGGGTCTGCAGTTGCGGCGATCCGATGACCGCCTCAACCGGCTCAAGCAGGGCTTGCAGCAAATGACCTTGCAACGCGTGCAAGCCCATGGCTGCGAGCTGGCGATCGAGCGTCAGCTCGAGTTGCTGACCTTTGACATCGAATTGAATGCCGTCGGCCTGGGCATCTGGCTCGATGGCCTTGAAGACTGACCGGCTTAAGCGTCCAGCCCCAGTTCCTGGATCTTGCGTGTGATCGTATTGCGCCCGATGCCGAGTTTTTGTGCCGCATCGATGCGGCGGCCGCGGGTGACGTCAAGGGCTGTGAGGATCAGGCTGGCTTCAAAGCGGCGCGTCAAGGCATCCCAGACATCGGGCTCGCCAGCGCTGAGCAAACGCCTGGCTTCGCGGGCCATTTCAGCCACCCAGGTCTCGGGGCTCGAGCCAAAGCTCGGCAAGATCGGCAATTGCTGAACAGCGGCCGAATGACTCTCTATCTCGACCGCCGTGGCCACCATGGCCGGAGTCTGCAATTCAGGTGGCAGATCCTTGGTCTCGATCACCTGCCCAGGCGCCATCACGCTCAGCCAATGGCAGATGTTTTCAAGCTGGCGCACATTGCCGGGATAGTCGAACCCTGCCAACCTGACCAAGGCAGGTTCGGAAATCCGCTTGGCCTCGACGCCGAGTTCGTTGGCGCTGCGTTGCAGAAAAAAGCGCGCCAGCATCGGAATGTCTTCGCGTCGTTCGCGCAAGGCCGGCAGACGCAGGCGGATGACGTTCAAGCGGTGGAACAAATCCTCGCGGAATGCACCGGTCCGGACGCGCTCCTCCAGGTTCTGGTGCGTGGCCGCGATCACCCGCACATTGCTGCGCATCGGGCTGTGGCCGCCAACCCGATAGAACTGCCCGTCGGACAGGACGCGCAGCAGACGGGTCTGCAGTTCAAGTGGCATGTCGCCGATTTCGTCGAGGAACAGCGTGCCGCCGTCGGCCTGCTCGAAGCGACCGCGCCGGGTGGCCTGTGCGCCGGTGAACGCGCCGCGCTCATGGCCGAACAACTCGGATTCGAGTAAATCCTTCGGAATTGCCGCCGTATTGATCGCAACGAAAGGGCCTTCGGCGCGTGGACTGTGCTTGTGCAAAGCGCGCGCAACCAACTCCTTGCCCGAGCCCGATTCGCCGGTGATCATCACCGTCACATGACTCTGGCTCAGTCGCCCGATCGCGCGAAACACATCCTGCATTGCCGGCGCCTGGCCAAGCATCTCGGGCATCTGGCCCGAGCCCTCTTCGGCCACCGCTTCGCGAACGCTTTCTTCCTGGGCACGGCGGATCAACTCGACCGCGCGAGTCAAATCAAACGGCTTGGGCAGATACTCGAAAGCACCGCCCTGGAAGGCCGAGACCGCACTGTCGAGGTCGGAATAGGCAGTCATGATGATGACCGGCAACCCGGGCAACCTGGCCTTGACCTTGGCGAGCAGGTCCAGGCCCGATCCGCCAGGCATGCGGATGTCCGACACCAGCACCTGCGGTGTGTCGTCATCCAGCGCGGCCAGCAGGTCGCGGGCATTGCTGAAGGTGCGCACGGGCAGACCTTCGCGGCTGAGGGCCTTTTCCAGCACAAAACGGATGGAATGGTCGTCGTCAACAACCCAGATAGATTTCATGCAAGGCTCCCCTTTGCCTGAGGTTCAGGGCAAAGGCAGTGTCAATCGGAAATTCGTCCGTCCCGGTTCGCTCTCGCAGTCGATCATCCCCTGATGCTGCTGAGCGATGGTCTGTGACAGCGTCAAGCCCAGACCTGTTCCACCATCCCGCCCCGACACCAGGGGAAAGAAGATGCGGTCTCGAATTTCCGCCGGCACACCCGGGCCGTTGTCCTCTACATGCAATTCCAATGCCAAGCGCCAGCGTTGCTTGCCGATCGTCACCTGGCGCGCCACCCGGGTGATCAAGGTGATGCGCGCTTCACCGGCAGCAATGCGGCCCTGCAGCGCCTGCGCGGCGTTCTGCACGATGTTCAAGGTCGCCTGGATCAACTGCTCGCGGTCGCCTCGAAAATCGGGCAAGGAGGTGTCGTAATCGCGATCAACTTCAAGGCCGCGCGGATACTCGGCCAGGATCACCGAACGCACGCGCTCACAGACCTCATGGAT
The DNA here is from genome assembly GCA_947446685.1 of Burkholderiales bacterium. GTDB lineage: Bacteria > Pseudomonadota > Gammaproteobacteria > Burkholderiales > Burkholderiaceae_C > Paucibacter_A. The sequence continues at coordinate 2,515 of CANFIC010000244.1, read as the reverse complement.
GTTGACATCGCCAATCACCTGCGCGTGGCGATGCGGGGCCAGCAGGCGATCAACCAGCGCTTGCAGGCGATCGACTTCGTGGACGATGACCTGCGTGTATTCGGTCAGCTCTGGCCCCAGGTCGCTCGTCTGCAGTTCCATCGCCAGCAACTGCGCCGCGCCGCGAATGCCGCCCAGCGGGTTCTTGATCTCATGCGCCAGATTGCGGGTCAGCTCCTTGGTCGCTTGCACCTGATCGAGCGAGCGCTCCTCGCGATCCTGTCGGGTCTGCTGGGCATTCTCGATCAACTCGACCATCACCAGTCCGGCGTCAAAGCCCGGGCTGTCGATCTGCGAGACGATCACCTGCACGGGCAGCGGTTCTTCATGCGGCCTTCCGCCGCGGCGCAGCAAGGCATCCAGACGACTGCTCGAATAGGCATTGCTGGCGACCGCCCGAACGGTTTCGCCGAGTTGTCTGGCATCGACAAACCATTCGAGCAGATTGCTGCGCTGCACCGCACGCCGTGACAGCAGCAGCACATCCTCGAAGGCCGCGTTGGCAAAAAGGCATTCGCCGCTCGGTCTGACCACCGCGACCATATTGGTGAGCATGTCAAAGGCCTCCAGACCGACTGCAGCACCGGGATTTTCGACTTGATTAGGGACGCTCATATCGGCTCGGGTTGTCAGATCAGATTCAAGGCAGCTTGCTGATCTCGCGCTTGAGCGCCTGGAGATCGCTTTCCTGGCGCGCGATGCTGGCCTTGAGCTCGGCCATCCGGTCCAGGTAGCGCTGGTAATTACGCTCGTCGCCGCGCCGCTCGGCATTGCCGCCGGCATAGTCGCGCTGGGTCGCAGCCAGTCGCGCTTCGGCCTCGCGCAATTCGGTCTCCAGCACCCGGCGACGTTCGCCGTCGCGTGAGCGCTGCTGTGCCGGGTCGATGCGGGCGTCGCCAATGCGGGATGGTTCAGCTGCACTGGCGGCGGCTGGCCGCTGCGCCTGCACGATAGTGATCGGCCCACCTTCGATCTTGCGGCAGGATTTGTCCTGCGCTTCCTTTAGCGTGATCGAATCGGTATAAAGCACCGGCGGGCCCGGGCAGCGGTAGACAGTTGTCTGCGCCGAGGCGCTGCCAACAATGGCCAGCCAGCAGGCTAATGCGGTACGAACAAGCATAGGTCGATTGTGGCTTATGCCGGAAATAAAAAAGGGACGACCGAAGCCGTCCCCTGTTGCGATTCGAGCTGGCGTCGCATGTACGCCAACACCCGAAGCAGTTTAGAGCGTGTAGTACATATCGAACTCGATCGGATGGGTCGTCATGCGCATGCGCGTGACTTCCTGCATCTTCAGATCGATGTAAGCGTCGATGTAAGAGTCAGTGAACACACCACCCTTGGTCAGGAAAGCCCGGTCCTTGTCCAGATACTCCAGCGCTTGATCAAGGCTGTGGCAGACGGTCGGCACCAAAGCGTCTTCTTCGGGCGGCAGATGGTACAGATCCTTGGTGGCAGCTTCGCCCGGATGGATCTTGTTTTCCACGCCATCGAGGCCGGCCATCAGCAAGGCCGCAAAGCCGAGGTAGGGGTTCATCAGCGGATCGGGGAAACGTGCCTCGATACGACGGCCTTTCGGATTTGCCACATGCGGAATGCGGATCGATGCCGAGCGGTTTTTCGACGAATAAGCCAGCTTGACCGGCGCCTCAAAACCAGGCACCAGACGCTTGTACGAGTTCGTACCCGGGTTGGTGATTGCGTTCAGCGCGCGGGCATGTTTGATGATGCCGCCGATGTAGAACAGCGCGAATTCCGACAGACCGGCATAGCCGTCACCGGCGAACAGGTTCTTGCCGTCTTTCCAGACCGACTGGTGCACATGCATGCCTGAACCGTTGTCGCCAACGATGGGTTTGGGCATGAAAGTCGCGGTCTTGCCATAGGCGTGGGCCACGTTCTGGATCACATATTTCTGCAACTGCACCCAGTCGGCGCGCTGCAGCAAGGTGCTGAAACGGGTGCCGATTTCCATCTGGCCGGCGTTGGCCACTTCATGGTGATGCACCTCGACCGGAATGCCGACCGATTCGAGAATCAACGACATTTCCGAACGCATGTCCTGGAACGAGTCGACTGGAGGCGTCGGGAAATAACCGCCCTTGACTGTAGGCCGGTAACCGGAATTGCCGTGCTCGTATTCCTTGCCGGTGTTCCATGCGCCTTCTTCCGATTCGATCTTCGAGAAGCAGCCCGACATGTCGGTGCCCCAGCGAACGCTGTCGAAAACGAAGAATTCAGGCTCTGGACCAAAAAAGGCTGCATCGCCCAGACCGGAAGCCTTCAAATAAGCTTCAGCGCGCTTGGCCAGCGAACGCGGATCGCGTTCATAGGCCTTGCCATCGCTGGGTTCGACCACGTCGCAGGACATGATCAAGGTCGGTTCTTCGAAGAACGGATCGATGTTGGCGGTGTTCGGATCAGGCATCAACAGCATGTCGGAGGCTTCAATGCCCTTCCAACCGGCGATCGACGA
>CANFIC010000243.1 GCA_947446685.1 Burkholderiales bacterium | reverse complement strand
GGACGTGACCGAGTCCCTTCCTGGGCACCAAACAAGAATGGCCAGCATGTAAAAAATGCTGGCCATTTGCGTTTGGGGATCAGGAAGCAAGGCCGCGCCGCAAGCATGAATCGCGGCCTCTATTGGGATAAGGCGCTATCCATGTCGGCCTGGTCGGCGTGCTGCGCGGCGATGTCGACGGCAGCTATGTGGGTGCTGCTGGCGCGTTGGATCTGGATACCGATGCTATGCATGCCAACTACTTCACCTTGCTGCTGGCCGCCCACAAGGAGCTGAGTCCGTCGCAGTTTGGGGTGTACCCCTGAGCAGTCGCCCGTCGCTCGATCGGTGCTTGTTCAGTCCCGCTTTCCCGAATCCAAACCCCGCAATCCGCTGCGTTTCTTGTCGGGCTACAAGTTGGTTTGTAGCCCGCATGGTTGGCCCGAAGGGTCGAATGCGGGGATTATTCGCGCTGACCAAACCCCGCAATCCGCTGCGCTGCTTGGCGGGCTACCGGACGCGGGTTGATTGGCGCGCAGTTCGGGGTGCATCCATGAACATTCGACTGTTCCGGAAGGCAGGCTTGCAATAGGGTTTTTTGGATCACCCAAGGCCGCCGTTTACGACAATTCGGCCAAAAGTTCGGGGTGGCGACTGATCAGCTTCAGCAAGCTTTGCGCGGCCCCACTGGGGATCTTTCGACCCTGCTCCCATTCTTGCAAGGTTCGCACCGATACACCGGTTGCCCGGGCAAACTCGGATTGAGACAAGCCAGACTGTGTACGCAAAGCCATCAATTGCCATTGCGGCCCGACCAGCACCTCCTGTTTTTGGATTGCGCCATCGGCCAAGGCTACAGTGCGGCGAACGCTACCGTCAGGCAAGGGCTCAAAACGGGTCGTCCGGGCCGACTTGCCGGCTTTGATCTCTTGCACTGCCTGGAGCAGTTCAGCGCCGATGTCACGTTTGGCGTCGCGCGCCTTGAGTTTTTTATCAGTCATCATTTGCCAAGGTCTCCTTCAGTTTTTTCAATATTGCACCGGGGATGCTGGCACGCTCGCTTTTGGCGTAAATCACCAACAGAAGAATCTGCCCCGCAGCATTACCTGTGTAGTAGCACACCCGAACTCCGCCAGACTTGCCGGCACCTGCCCGGGTCCAGCGCAGCTTGCGCACGCCGCCCGAACCTCTGACGACATCGCCTGCATCGGGCTGTTCCATCAAGAATTTTTGAAAAGCGGTGTAGTCGTCTTCGGTCAAGTAGTCGTATACCAATTTGGCGAACAGACTGGACTCGATGAACTCGTATCGCATAAGGTCGAACTATACGCTTAAAGCGTATGAAAACTTACGGAATTCGTCTGCCAATGTTCCCGAGGGTTTGGCTGCAATAGATTGGAAGGTCCAATATTTGCCTCGGCAAGCTCGAATTGTGGATTGCTGGGAGCGGATCCGTGAGTAGTCGACTGATGCTCCCACTTCCCCGGGTCCAAACCCCGCAATCCGCTGCGCTGCTTGTCGGGCTACAAGTTGGTTTGTAGCCCGCATGGCTGGCCCGAAGGGTCGAATGCGGGGATTTTTCGCGCTGGCCAAACCCCGCAATCCGCTGCGCTGCTTAGCGGGTGACGGAGGCGGAAAATCCAATCGGAACTTTGGGGCTCAGCCCGCGATCGAGAAATGCTCGACCCTGGGCGGCTCGGCGAAGAAGGGCCCGACGATGGCGCGCCATTGGGGGAACAAGGGCCCGCCGCGGAAATGTTCGGTGTGGTCTTCCAGGGTCGCCCATTCGATTTGCAGCAAATAGCGCTCGGGCGATTCGATGCCGTGCAAGACCCTGGCCTGACCGAAGCCCTGTGCTTGCGAGATCACCGATGTGATGCCATGCGCGATGGCGATTTCGAAAGCGGCTTGCTGGCCTGGATGGATGCGGATGTCGGCGACTTCAAGAATCATGGCGGGCTCTAATTGAGAAATGAAGAGCGGATGCTAACGCCTGCGCCAATCGGCCTGTGCCTGCATCCATAGCGCGGCGCGTTCTTGCAGCCACCTGAGCGCCTGCGGGCGATCGCGCAGATGGGCGTCCAGGAAGGCGAGGCTGACGCCTTCGATGATGGCGGCGGTTTCCAGGTCAACTGCGCCAGGCATTGATCGGCTGAGGCTTTGCTCGTCGCTGTGTCCGTTGCCAGTATTGCCGCCACCACCGCCGCGCCGCTTGCCATGTCCGCCCGAGTCGCCGCCTTCGTCACGTCCGGACGCTTTGCGTTTGCCGGGTGCCGCTGCAGCAGCATCGACTGCCGTCAATGGTGAACCGGCCAGACTGGCGTGGCTGGCATTGGCGAACCAGAGCAGGTATTTGTCGCCCGCCGGCAGTAGGTCGAACAACTCGACCCGTTGTTCAGCCGAAGAGATCCGGCCTGACGGATCGGCATCGCGCCGGGAACTGATCAACAGCAGGGGGCCGGCCTCAAAATGAGGTGGACGTTCGGTCGACTCGACCGCAACGGTGGGGCTCAAGGCGATGGCGGCGCGGAAATGCTCGAGCAACGGGCCGGCCAGCACGGTTTGCGCGCCGAGGTCGTAGCCGACCAGGGCGACGCGGCTGAAGTCGACCCGCGACCATAGCGAATCGCCGCTCGCGCCTCTTCGCCTGGCTTCGGCCAGCGCGGCGTCCAGCATTTGGCGCCTTGCCTGCAATTGCGCAGGCTGAAGATGCTGCCTTGCCAATTCCTTGAAATCGGCTGATCGCGCCAGTTCGGACGACCAGGCATTCGCATCAATGGCCAACGGTTGCAAGCTCAGCACGGCATAGCCTGCCCGCGCCCAAGCCTGCCGCCAGCGATTGCCGCCTTGCGCGGTTTCACCCAAACCCGGCAGGTAGACGACCAGCGGCAGCTTCTGTCCGCTACCCGGGAAGGCAAGGTTGACCTGGATCTGGCTGCCGAGTACCAGCCATTGCTGCAGCGCCAGGGTTAGCGACGCCGATTCGGCGGCCTGGTAGCCGCTGGCTGCCAGCGCTGCCGATTGATCAGCTGCCGCCTGCCTCGCTGCTTGACCATGCCCGGCGCAACTGCTGAGCAGCAAGGCGCTGATCAGCAAGGCAAGCCAGGAAAATTTTCGGGGCGATTCGTTCAGCATGGCGGTATGTGATGGCGAGGTCGAGCCATTGTGCAATCGGCCTGCCCGAGGCGGCATTGCTGGCAGGTAAAGACATCGATGCTTGCGCTGGCGCATAAGATGCTGCCAATATTTGCTGAGGCCGCAAACCATGGACATGAATCAAGTGGAAACCATCGAGTCGATGCGAGTCGATGCGGTTCGCTCGCGCCGCCTGAATGGGACGGTGGCAATCAGCGTTGCCCTGCTGGCCACCTTCCTGGCGATCTGCAAGGTCAAGGACGAAAACATCGTCCAGGGGATGCAGCAAGCGCAGGCCGACAAACTCGACCATTGGGCCTATTACCAGGCGCGCAATATTCGCCAGGACCTGGCCGAATCGACGCTGTTGCAATTGCAGTTGCTCCGCACCCGTCCCGGCATGGGCGCCACGGCCGACATCGACCCGCTGATCCAGCGCCAGAAGGACCAGGTGCTCAACCAGCAGACCAAGAAGGCCGAGCTGAAAAAACAGGCCGAAGCTGATCAGGTCCGCTATGACGAATTGAATTTCCGCGATGACCAGTTTGATCTGGCCGAGGCGCTGATGGCAATCACCCTGGCGCTGCTGGCGGTGACTGCGCTGACCCGGTTATGGTGGCTTTATTGGCTTTCGCTGCTGCCTACCGCGGGTGGCGTGGTGATGGGGCTGTCCGGGCTGCTCGGCTGGGGCTTGCATCCCGACGCCTTGGTGCGGCTGCTGTCTTGAGCAGCGGGCAGTTTTTGCAATTGATGATGAACCGAGGACTTGGCAGTGAGTGAAACCAAACAATGGCTGGTCGAGTCAGCGAGCCCGGCGCTGGTGGGCGTTGTCGGTGCCGGCATCATGGGCGCTGGCATCGCGCAAGTCGCGGCGCAAGCCGGACACCAGGTCTTGCTGGCCGATATGCGCGAGGGCGCGGCGGCCGCGGCAGTGGTGCAGATCGGCAAGGCACTTGACATGCTGGTGAGCAAGGGCCGCATGGCGGCTGCTGATCGCGCTGCGCTGCTGGGCCGCATCATGCCGGTCAGTGCGACGGCCGAGTTGAAGGATGCCGCGCTGGTGATCGAGGTGATCGTCGAAAAACTCGAGCCCAAGCAGCAGTTGCTGCGCGAGCTCGACGCCTTGCTGGCCGAAGGCGCGATCATCGCGACCAATACATCGTCGATCAGCGTCACCGCGCTGGCCAATGGCATGAGCAATCCGCAGCGTCTGGTCGGCATGCATTTCTTCAATCCGGTGCCGCTGATGAAACTGGTTGAGGTGGTGTCGGGTGCCGAGACCGATGCGGGCGTGGCGCAGCTGATTTTCGAGCTGGGGCGGCGCTGGGGCAAGACGCCGGTGCATGCGCGCTCGACGCCGGGTTTCATCGTCAACCGGATCGCAAGGCCTTATTACGCCGAGGCGCTGGCGCTGCTGCAGGAGCAAGCGGGCGAGCCTTTGCAGATCGACCGGGCCTTGCGCGGCGCAGGTTTTCGTATGGGGCCTTGCGAGCTGATGGACCTGATCGGCCATGACACCAATTACCTGGTCACCCAGTCGGTGTTCGATGCCAATTACGGTGACAAACGCTTTCAGCCCTCGCTGGTGCAAAAGGCCCTGGTCGATGGCGGCAGGCTGGGCCGCAAGGTCGGCAAGGGTTTCTATACCGGCTTGCCCGCCGCATCAGCGAAGGTCGAAGCGACGGCGGCTGTCCTGGCGCCGCTCAGCGTGGCCGGTTGCAGCCCGATGGCTTTGCGTCTGGCCGGATTTTTGCAACACAAAGGCCTGCCCTTCATCCATGCCGAATCGGCCGAATGGGAAGGACTGGGCATCGGCAATATGCAGGTGCATTTGAGCCGTGGCAGGAGCGCCGCGCAACTTGCTTCGATGCTGAATCACCCTGAACTGGCAGTGATGGATTGGCCCTTGGCGCCTGAGCATGCTGATGGCTTGGCGCTGGCTTTTGCCCCCAAGGCCAGCGCGAAAGCGCGCAAGCAGGTGGAAGATGCCTGGCATGCGCTGGGCTGGGAGCCATTGTTGTTGCGCGATGTCCCCGGCCTGGCCGTGGCGCGCACGGTGGCGATGCTGATCAACGAGGGCTGTGACGCGGTCTGGCAGGGCGTATGCGATGCCGATGCTGCCGACCTGGGCGTCAAGCTGGGGCTCAACTACCCGGCCGGTCCATTCGAATGGCTCGAGTTGGTCGGTGCCGAGCCGGTGGTGGCGCTGCTCGACGGAATGTTTGCGGCTTATCGCAGCGAGCGTTACCGCGTCAGTCCCTTGCTGCAGCAGCGGCGCTGGGCGGCCTGAGCTCGTTGGTGAATGGGTTCGATAGCGCCTCAGTGGAGAAAACAGCATTGATTTACAAGTTCAAATCCAAGGCCGGCGGTGACGTCATCATGCTCGGGCCGCAAGGCGATCAAATCCTGAATCTGATCGGGCGCGAAGCGGCGCCGCAAGGCATTGTGTCGGCCGATCAATTGCCCGCGGCGATCGATTCACTCGAACTTGCGGCGGCCCGGGACGAGGCGGCATTTGCCCAGGCACAGGCCGACGCACAAGCACAAGGGGATCCGCTGCCGCGCCGGCAAGGCATCAGTCTGCGTCAGCGCGCTTGGCCGCTGCTCGACTTGATGCGTCGCAGCCATGCCGAGCGGCGCGACCTGACCTGGGGCGTCTGAGCTATGCCACTCGATAGCAGCACCAGGATTCTGGCGATCAGGCATGGCGAAACCGCCTGGAACCGCGATACCCGCATCCAGGGTCATCTGGATATTCCCTTGAATGAGTTCGGCATGGCGCAAGCAAGCCGCCTGACTGAAGCCTTGCAATCAGAGACG
>CANFIC010000242.1 GCA_947446685.1 Burkholderiales bacterium | reverse complement strand
CGGCGCCACCATCGGCGGCGGCTCGACCATCAGCAAGGAGGTCGCTGCCGGTGATCTGGCGGTGGCAAGGGCCAAGCAAGTCGCGATCAGCGGCTGGAAGCGGCCTGCAAAAAAGCGCTGAAAGTCAGCGGTGCAGGCCTTCGAGAACCTGCAATACCGCAACGTCGCCCATGCCTCTGGCATTCGCCAGTTCGCCAGCGCCGGTGGCGCTGATCACTGACCCATCGGTCTTCAGCACCGCCACGGCCGGGATGCCTTTCTTGAGCGGCACGCCCATCTGCACCGCCAGATCGGTGTTGCGGTCGAAGCGACCGACATCGACCTTCAAGACAACCAGACGCTTGTCTGCATAAGCGCCCAGCTTGCCTTCGCCCATCTTCTGATCCAGGGCCAGGCAATCGGGGCACCAGTTGGCACCAAACACGACCAGCACGTTTTTCTGCTGCGCCTGCGCGCTGGCCAACGCCAGATTCAGCTCGGCGCGGGCATCGACCTGCTCCTTGTAAACATGTTTGGCCGTGGCCTGGGCAAAGACCGGCATGGCGCCGAGCAGCATTGCTGAACAAAGGGCAATTGATTTAAACATCAGCAGTTTTCCAGTTCGGGGGTCGGAGTTTGCCATGTCGATTGGTGCAGCGTCGAAACCGCCATCGAATGCGCCGTTGTAGGATGCCCGCATGAAAATCAATACGATCGAAATCCAGAAGTTCAAAGCCGCCAGCCATGGTAATGGTCTGGTGATGTTCAAGGTCGACGCGACGGTGACGCCAAAGGCGCCGATAGACGGCATTGAGCCGAGCTCGATCATCAGCATCAGCGAAGTCAACGCAAGGGTTTTGATGGCTTTGCTGAAGGCGCAGTTGATGGAATTGGACGGTCGCAAGGCCCGCAGCCAGCGTTGACAAACCACGGCTGCGCCGAGCAGCGACAATACCGCGATGGACTATCCCCAATACAACCCGAAATCAGACAATCTCCCGCTCTCCGACGAGGAATTGTCAACGCTGGACGACATGCTGACCAAGCTGCCCAGCGACGCCTCGATGAACATCGAGGCCATGGACGGCTACCTCTCAGGCCTGCTGCTGAGCCCCAGGAATTTGAGCGACCAGGCCGGTGCGGCCTGGATGCCAATGGTCTGGGGCGGCGATGGCGAGGACCTCGACGACGGCCGCAAGCCCGACAACTACCCCTTTGCCAGCGGCAAGCAGCGCAAGCGTGTGACGATGCTGGTGCTGCGCCACCTGCAATCAATCGCCTGGCAATGGGCGGCCCAGCCGAGTTCGTGGGAGCCGATTTTCAGCGTTGCAGACCATGAAGGCGAAGACCTGATTGATGCCGAGGAATGGGCGATCGGTTTCCTGACCGCGGTTGATCTGGCGCCCGAAGCCTGGGAGCCGCTGTTTGCCGATGCCGAGATCGGCCCTTTGCTGGCACCGATCGCGCTGCTTGGCGCTGACGAAACCCAGCTCGGCGACGAAGACCGCGCCCGTCTGGCCGACCCGCTGCAGCGCGACGCGATCAGCCGCGCGGTGCTCGATTCGGTGCTGGCGATCTACGCCAAACGCAAACCGGCGTAATCAAGGCGGGGTTGCGGCGCTGCCCAGCTGCCGCAACCAGAACGCCTCGTACTTGCGGTGCAAGCCGACCGGCTTGACCGTGCCGCCCAGGCCATGCAGCCCGTCCGGATCAAGGAACAGATCGACCAGCGCTTCCTTGCCCGATGCAAGCAAGGCGCGGTAGACGTTGACCGTGTCCTGGTACAGCACGTTCGGGTCCTGCATGCCATGCACCAGCAGCAAGGGCTTCTTCAAATTCCGCGCCATCGGCAGCAAGGAATATTTGCGCAGCACGGGCTTGCTGCGGTCGACCGGGCCGATCGTGCGGCCGCTGTACCAGCTGTTGTAGTTTTCCCATTCAGTCGGGCCGGCGCCGGCAATGCCGGCGGCAAACAGCTCGGGCTTGCTGTACAGCGTGTACTGGGTCTGGAAGCCGCCAAAGCTCCAGCCGGTCAGCCCGATGCGCGCGCCATCAGCACCAAGATTGGCCACCATATAGCGGTGCAGATCCTCCAGGTCCTCGCTCTGCGGCAGGCCGGGCTGCTGCCAATTGGCATCGGAAAAGCGCCGGCCGTAATTCGAATGGCCGCGCGGGTCGACGGTCACCATCAGATAGCCATGGCGCGACGCCATATACATGCCGAACAGGTAGGCGCTGGCCTGGAAGCTGTCGGTCTCGACCAGATGCCGGTCGTTCAACGGGCCACCATAGGCATAGACCACCGCCGGGCGACGGTCGTTGGCTGACCAGCCCGGCGGCTTGAACGCATAGGCCTGGAGCAGGTCGCCATGGCGATTGCTGAAGCTGAAGCGCTCGGGCCGCAGACGGTCAACCTCAGCCCAGGCCTTGTCGTGGCTGTCGGTCAACACCCGCGCCGCATCGGCCTTGCTGCCGTTCAGCAACTTCAATTCGGGCCGCGATGTCCATTGGCCGGCATTGGCGGCCAGCCATTGACCGTCATAGGAAACGACCGCATTGCGGTGGTAATCGCTGGCGGCACCCAGGGCCTGCATCGAACCGTCAGCCAGGCTGACCCGGTACAGATTCATCGCCGCGGCATCGTCCTTGTTGGCGACCACGAACATCGTCTGACTGTCAGGCGTAAAGCCGAGCAGCTTGATGGCCTCGAAATCGCCTTTCAGCAAAGGCTTCAAACTGCGCGTGGCAAGGTCCAAGGCATAGGGCTGGCGCCAACCGGCTTCATCGAGCACCAGCACCAGTTGCTTTGCGTCGGGCGTGAAGACCGGGTTGATCACGCTGACAACTTCATGGCCGACGTCGCCGCGCCGCTCGAGCAATAACTCGGGCTTGGCAGTTTCATCGGCGCTACCCAGATAGACGCGCAGCAACTCCTTCTCGCGCTCCCAGGTTGAAAAGGCATAGCGGCTGCCGTCGCGCGCCCAGGCGACAGGGCTGATCTCGAACCAGCCATCACCGCCCGCCTGGGTGAACACCGGCAGCGCCTGCTTGGCCGGTTTGTTGGCTGCGTCGGGGACGCGGCGGATATAGAGCGCCAAAGGCTTTTGCGTGCGCTTGTCGTCGGAGACTTCGCGATCGACCTTCTTGGCCGTCGCGAAGCGTTCGCTGTAGTTCATGATCTCGACCTTGCGGCCAGCCGCCTCGGGGGCTGGCTTGCCTTCGTCGTCAGCTGGCTTCAGCGGCGCGCGGCCAACCATGGCCATCCAGCGGCCGTCTTCGCTGATCACCGTCGACTCGATACGGTATTTCTTTTCGGCCTCATCCACCTGGATCAGCTCGCGGTTGATGACCTGCGTACCCGCCGTGGCAAAGCGGCTGCGCAACAAGCGGGTCTCGTCCATGAAAACAAAACCCAGATCGTCCGGCGTATAGCTGACGATGCGCAGATCGCGCTGCGTCGCCACCAGCGGCTGCAAGCTGGCTGATCCCGCCTGCCAGCGCAGCAGGCCGCCGCGGTACTGGACAATCAATTCATCGCGCTGATTGGCCCAGACGATCTGCTTGACGCCAGGATAAAGATCGGCCGGCTTGAGCTTTTCCTTGGCAACTTTTTTCTTCAATTCGTCGCGCCATTCCCAGATTTCCTTGTCGGCTTTGTCGGCAGCAGAAGCTGCTGATGCGGCTGTAGCAGCAACAGCCAACGGCTTGCCCGACTTCTTTGCAGCCAGCGCTGCGGCCGCCTGTTTTTCGACTTCAGCCTCGGCCTTGTCGGCGGCTTTCTGGGCATCGTCGCGCGCCTTCTTCTCGGTGAATTCGACTTTCAGCCGCGCGATCGCGGCGTCTTCCCATTGCCCCAGGTCGACCGATTGGCCCTTCAAAAAGCCAGCCTGCGCCAGCTCGCGGGCCTGCGCGGTGGCGGTCTCATCGCGCTTTTGCTTGAGCTTCTTGTCAAAGCGCTCGATGTCCTCGGGCGCGTCAAAGGCGGCCATCAGCGCGGGCGAAGTCAGCCTCAGCGTCTTGCCGCTGCGCAAGTCATGGACATAGAGATCGGTACCCGGCTCGCCAAACGGGTTCCACAGATAAGCCAGATAACGGCCGCTGCGGCTGAACTTGGGTTCGACCGCGTTCTCGCCCCGATAAGGTTCAGCACGGAACAACTGCTCCAGCGTCAAAGCTGCTTGCGGCGCTGCCAATACCGACGCCGCCATGGCGCTCAGCAACGCTCCCAGCAGGCAGCAAAGGCCCAACCTTCGTGATGTCTTGAACAATCTGCTCTCCCGATTTTTCGACCCCGAGTCAGGGAAGCGCATTCTAGAAGGCCAAGCCGCATCGAGATCCAACACAGGACTAAACTGCCGCCCATGCTGTCCCAATTCATCGCTGCCTTCGTCCTGCTGATCTGCATCGCCTTGGCCGTCCACATGGCCATGAATCCGGTGCTGCAGCGCCGCGTCGATGCGGGCCTGCAACGGATGCTGTGGCAGCTGCGCCAGCGCTGGCAGGGTCGGTCAAATGCCAAGCAGGCCGAGCAGATCGCCGCAGCAACTGCCAAGGCCGCCATCGAGCGCGCCCGCGCCAGACCCGAAGGGCAATGGGAAGGCAATGTCTACCGGCCCCGGCGCTTCGGCAAACCACGGGACAAAGACAAGTTGCATTGAACCAGGCTTGGCCGCGGCCAGCCTCAGACCTGGGCGTAGATCCCGAACTGCGAGAGATTCAGGTGGTATTGCGTGCTCAGGTCAGTGAAGTATTTGGTCGCCAGAACTGGCGCTCCGGTCGGACCGGCATAGCTGCCGTCGACATCGCCCAGCAATACCCCAACCAGACCCACATGCACCGCGCCAGCACCGGTGAGGTCGGCGCTGAGCACAGGCACAGTGCCGGGGGTCAATGAGGCTTTGGTCGGCACGGTGGTATCGGCCTCGTTGAAGAAGACCCATTGCGGTGTCGGCGCATCAAGGCCCACGACATGCTTGAGCACCGCAATCGCATCACTGAGCTCGACCTTGCCATTGCCGTTGAAATCAGCCGCATAAGCCTGATAGGGCGACAGCGGTTTGCCGGTGCCATTGACATCAAGCCCGACGATCATCTTGAGGATGGCAATCGCATCCTGCAAATTCACGGCCTGGCTGGTGGCGCTGGCCTCGGCTGCCGAAACTGGCCGGCTGGCTGTCAGCGCCAGGCTGGAATCGGTCACGGCCGCGAAGGCCGCAGCGCCGGTCGAGTCGGTCACTGTGCTGCGACTGCCCGCGCTCAGACCAACTGAATCGAGCAAGGCATGGGTGTCCCAGTCATAGGCCTGCAGATTGACGGTGAGCCCGAGTCCGCCGGTCACCGCTTCGGGCGTCCCATGTCCGTCGATGTAGCTGGCTGCCACAGTCATCGCCTGGCCGACCTGGGCGGCGGTCATGATGAAGGTGCTCGAAGTCGCCCCATTGACCGCGACGCCACCGGCCAGCCACTGATAGCTGACCGTGCCCACAACATCCGCATCACTGACGAAGGCAGTCAGCGTCTGTCCAAGGGCGAGCGTCCCGCTGTAGCTGACATAGCCCGGATCATTGACGTTGACCACCGCTGCGGTCGCGCTGCTGAGCAATGATTCGGCCGTGCCATGACCGTCGGTATAGCTGGCCGCCACCGTGACCGCCTTGCCGACCTGGGCTTCGGTGAGGGTGAAACTGCTTGATGTGGCGCCGCTGATCGCCACACCCGCAGCTTTCCACTGGTAGCTGACCACACCCATGCCGTCAAGATCAGCCAGGCTGTTCGACGCAGTCAGAATCTGCCCCTGTGTGACGGTGCCAGCGATGGCGACCGAGCCCGTCGGCACATCGTTGACGTTGACCACCTCCACGGTTGCGCTGCTGAGCAATGATTCGGCCGTGCCATGACCGTCGGTATAGCTGGCCGCCACCGTGACCGCCTTGCCGACCTGGGCTTCGGTGAGGGT
>CANFIC010000241.1 GCA_947446685.1 Burkholderiales bacterium | reverse complement strand
CGTTCTTTCAGTGCTCTTGCGGATTGGAACTGCTTGCGGGTCAGCAACCGCGAGGTCGAAATCCTGGACATGGCGCGCTTGAAAGCCTTGTCGCGCAGCACGCGTGGATCGACCGACGACATGCCTGGTCGCACCCAGACAAATCATCGCAATGCCCGGGGCTGAACGGCATTAGAACCGCCTGAGGAATACCCGTCCAATCACGAAATGGTCGGATTGCGGGTGCGCAACGAAGGCCCTGGCTGAAACCTTATCTTGAGCCTGACCGTGAAGTTATGCGGTTGCGAACTTTAGAGGGAACAGCATGAAAACAGATGCAGAACTGAAGAAGGATGTCGAGGCGGAACTGGCTTGGGATCCAAATGTGGCAGATACGCGAATCGGCGTTGCTGTCAATGACAATGTGGTGACTTTGACCGGCCACCTTGACAGTTACGCCGAGAAAGTGGCCGCAGAACGAGCGGCGCGGCGAGTGTCCGGTTTACGCGCGCTTGCAGTTGAGATTGACATCACCCCCATTGGTCGGCATGCACGCAGTGATACTGAAATCGCCGCAGCTGCCAGGCATGCATTGAGCTGGAGCTCACAAGTTCCGGACGAATGTGTCAAGGTCACCGTCGAGGCTGGTCGGGTGAAGCTTGAGGGCGAGCTTGACTGGGAGTACCAGCGCCGCAGTGCCGAACAAGCGATTCGGCCCTTGCTTGGCGTCAAGGGGATCACCAACAATATTCACATCAAGGCGCGTGCCGTGCCGGCTGATTTGACGCTCAGAATTCAGGGTGCTTTGACGCGACAGGCCTTGCGCGAGGCGAACCGCGTGCACTTGAGCGTTGATGGCGGCAAGGTAACTCTGGAAGGTCCGGTGCATTCATGGGCCGAGCGCAGTGCAATCGAAGGGGCTGTCTGGTCTGCACCTGGTGTGGTCAAGGTCTTGAACCGCATTAGCGTCGAGTTGTGAAGGTCTGGCCGGATAGTCAGGGGATGGGCAGCTCGGCACAAACCGGCTTGATCGATGCCGGTTTGCTGGATCGTCTGCCATGCAAGTTGGCGCTTGAGTGGCCTGGTGGGCGCATTGGCGCAGCGGTCGCAGATGTGCGCCTGAAGCTGCATGACCTGCCTTTGCTGGTCGGTGTGGCGCGTGGACAGATTGGCCATTTGGCTGATGCCTACGTACGCGGGCGTGTCGACATTGAAGGTAGCTTGGCAGACCTGATGAGCGTGGCGGCGCATCTTGTGGGCGATCCGGTAAAGCAGGGCGAACGCAAGGCCTTCATGTCCTGGGTGGATCAATGGCGATCAAGAAAGCGTCATCATCGGCAGCGCGATGCCAAGTCGGTGCAAGCTCATTACGATTTGTCTGACGAGTTCTTTGCACTTTGGCTAGATCCGCGGCGCGTCTACTCATGCGCCTATTTCAGCGACCCTGACATGAATCTGGCGCAGGCTCAGCAGGCCAAACTCGATCATGTTTGCCGCAAGTTGCAGTTGTCACCGGGGCAACGATTTCTTGATGTCGGCGCCGGCTGGGGTGGTTTGCTGCTTTGGGCGGCCGAACATTACGGGGTGCAGGCGACCGGCATCACGCTGTCGCTGAATCAATGCAGCTATGTGAACGGCTTGATCGAGGAACGAGGTTTGAAGGGGCAGGTTGAAATGCGCCTGCTGGATTACCGGGAGTTGCCCGAATCTGCAGCTTTTGACCGGATTGCCTCTATCGGCATGTTTGAACATGTCGGCAATGGGCACTTGACAAGCTATTTCTCAAGATTGACTCGCTTGTTGCGTCCTGGCGGGCTGGTTCTCAACCATGGCATCACAGCCAGCGGCTTGCGCAATGGGCAACTTGGTGCCGGTATCGGTGATTACATCGAAAAACATATTTTTCCGGGCGGTGAGTTGGTGCATGTGTCGCGAGTCAGCGAGGCACTGGCGGCGAGCGGACTGGAGTTGCTTGATGCGGAAAATTTGCGCCCGCATTACGCGAGAACTCTCTGGGCCTGGTCAGACGCATTGGAGACCAAGCTTGATCAGGCGCGTGCTTTGCTCGAGGAAAGCCGGGTACGCGCCTATCGGATGTACCTGGCCGGGTCGGCGATGGGCTTCGAGCGTGGTTGGCTTTCCCTGTACCAAATCCTGGCCACGCGTCCGGACGGCAATGTCAGCAGCGGCAGCATGCGGGGTGCGCAGAGCGACTACCCCTTCAGTCGGTCGCATATGTATTGACAGGTTCAGCCTCTCGAATGACTGGCGCAATAGGCTTCCAGTTGCTCGAGCGTTGCGAGCTTTGACGCTTGCGCGTCGGGGATTTCTATCCCCAGTTTCAGCTTGATTTCAATCAAGAAATTCAACCAATCTGCCGAGTCGAGGTCGACCTGGTCGCGCAATAATTTATCAGCTTCTATTTTTCGGGCATCGATTTCCGGAGCGATTTCGGTCAACGCGTCCAGCAGCAATTGGCGAATTTGAGTGGCGTTCATCTTTGCTCCTCGATCAAACAAATGAGTCCAAGTTTTCCGGTTCTTGCAGCAGTTCGCGGATTGCTGCGAGCAATAAGGCGCCGCGGTGTCCATCGCTGCAGCGGTGATCTGCAGCCAGGCTGGCGCTCAAACAGGGCAAGGCGCGCAGGCCGTCGTTTGTAGCCCATGCACGTTCCGTGATACGACCGAAACCGACCAGTGCGACCTGCGGCGGATAGATCACGCCGAAGACATTGCCCACGCCCTGGTCACCTAGGTTGGTGACGGTCAAGGTTGCATCGGACAGTTCTGAACTGCGCAAGGTGCCGGCCCGGCAGCGTTTCACCAGATCAAGCAGTTTTCTTGTCAAAGTCGCGATGTCATGGTTTGGAAGGTCGTGCAATGCGGGTGCAACAAGACCTCCTTCGCGCAATGAAATGGCCACGCCGATATGCACGCCAATGCCGGCTTCAAATGAATCATCCTTCCAGAAGCCATTGAATTCCGGATAGCGCAGCAAAGCCACGCCGACCGCCTTCAGCAGCATTGCTGCTGGTAGCAAGCGCTGAGTGACTGCCAGTTCCTGGTTCTGTTTGGCAAGCCATTCGCTGGCACGTTGGAAAGGGATGTCCTCGGAAAGGTAGTAATGTGGAATTTCCCGCTTGGAGCGCGCCATGGCGGAAGCGATCACCTTGCGCATGGCCGGCGCGCGCGATGCTTTTGGGGTTGCAGGCATTCCCGCAGCATTGCGGCCAGAAGCTGCCTCCACCTCGGCCAAACTCACCACGCCATCTGCACCAGCCTGAAGAGTTGATGGATTGATTCCCCGTGAAGCAGCAAGTCGCCTGGCCGCCGGAGTAATTTTCAGCCTGGTCGTTTCGTTTTTGGCTTGTATCACTGCAGGTGCAGCAAGAGCCAGGTCAGGCGCAACAACTGTGGACTCGTCAGGGACGGCCAAGGCAGCCATCTGACGATTGACTGATTCTTCACTTTCTCCGGGGCTGCGCAGCACTGCCATCAGGCTGCCGGTCGGTATGGTCGCCTCTAGAGGCGTTAGCAATGCATGCACAAGTCCATCGTGCCAGCATTCGACATCAATCGCCGCCTTTGCGGTGTCGACAATGGCCACCACCTGCCCCTTTTTGACCAAGTCGCCCGGCTTGACCAGCCATTGCAACAACTTGCCCTGATCCATGTCAGAACCCAGTGAGGGGAGGCGCAACTCGATCATTGAGTTCAGCTGCAAGCCGGGTCAGGCGCTAGGCTTGACGAGATTCATGGCCGCCGCGATGATTTTTGGTGGCAAGGGCAGGGCAGCCTCTTCGAGGTGTTTGGCATAGGGCATCGGAACTTCCTCGCTGCAGACTCGTGCGGGTGGGGCGTCAAGGTCGTAGAAGGCTTCTTCTGCCACGCAGGCCATCACCTCAGCGGCGAGGCTGCAACTGCGCCAGCCTTCGTCCACGACCAGCAGTCGGTGCGTCTTGCGGACCGACTCAAGTACGGCCGGCATATCCAGCGGACGCAGGACTCGCAGGTCGATCACTTCTGCCTCAATGCCGATGGCAGCCAGCGCTTGCGCGGCCTCCATGACGCGTGGCAATGAGCCGCCGTAGGTCACGATACTTAGGTCGCGACCAACGCGCCGCAGCGCTGCATGGCAGATGTCTATCGGCGCCTGTGCCTCGTTCAGCTCGCCTGCCTGGTTGTAGAGCTGCGCATGCTCGAAAATGATCACCGGGTCGGGATCCTGCAAAGCTGGCCACAACATGCCGCGCGCGTCCTCGATCGTCGCTGGCGCCAGCACCCGCAGGCCCGGAATGTGGGCATACCACACCTCCAGACTGTGCGAATGCTGGGCAGCCAGTTGTCTTCCTGCACCTGTAGCCATGCGGATCACCAAGGGGACGCCGAACTGCCCGCCCGACATATGCCGTAATGCCGCCGCTGTGTTGACGATCTGGTCCAGTGCCAGCAGGCTGAAATTGACTGTCATCAGCTCGACGATCGGGCGCATGCCGCCAAGCGCTGCGCCGATGCCGGCGCCCACGAAAGCGAGCTCAGAAAGCGGCGTGTCACGGACTCGCTGCTCACCGAATTCCGCGCTCAGTCCCTTGGTCACCGCATAGCTTCCTCCGTAGCGGTCGACGTCTTCACCCATGATGAAGACTCGCGGGTCGCGCTGCAATGCTTCCCGATGAGCGCTGCGCAAGGCTTCTCGATAGGTTGATTGAGTCATGGCTCAGTTTTCTTGATGGTCTGCATCGTGGCTGCAGACACCACGTCATAGAGCAAATGTTCAACCGGCTCCAAGCGGCCCGCTTCCGCGTAGCTCACGGCGGCTTCGACCTCCTGCTGTGCTTCGCCATCGAACCGCACAAGCTCCTGCGCGCTCAACATATTTGCCTCCTTCAATCTGGCAGCGAAGTTGCTGATCGGGTCGTGCGCTTTCCAGCGTTCGACTTCCTGTTTGTCGCGGTAGAGCTCGGCGTCGTACATCGAGTGCGCGCGGAAGCGGTAGGTATGCAACTCCAGGAAAAAAGGCGTCTGCTCGCGCCGGACAAAGTCGATCGCCTGGCTGGCGGCTGCATGCACGGCCAGCAAGTTCATGCCGTTGATGTGGCCCGTGGGCAATCCTTCGCTGGCGGCTTTGGCGGTCAAGCTGATCTGTGCTTCGCTGCGCGCCAGCGCGGTGCCCATTGCATAAAGATTGTTTTCGCAGATGAACAGCACCGGCAAACGCCAGAGCGCCGCCAAATTCAAGGATTCATGAAACACACCTTCTGCGACGGCACCTTCGCCGAAAAAGCAGACGGTAACGCAGCCAATGCGTCCCTGCATCCGGTCAGCCAGAGCCAGACCGACCGCCGTTGGTAAACCGCCGCCGACGATTGCATTGCCGCCATAGAAATTGCAGTTCCGGTCAAATAAATGCATCGAGCCGCCACGGCCACGCGAACAGCCTTCCTGCTTGCCATACATCTCGGCCATGATCGCGTTCATCGAAATGCCGCGCAGCAGCGCATGGGCATGTTCTCGATAAGTCGCAATCACCTTGTCCTCAGGCTTGAGGTTGCAAAACACGCCGGCAGCCACCGCCTCCTCACCGATGTACAGATGCAGGAAACCGCGGATCTTGCTTTCACCGTAGAGTTGGGCGCAGCGCTCTTCCATCCTGCGTATGCGCAGCATATCGAGCAGGCGGCGCTGGCAAAAGTCCCGGCCATAATTTTTGACATCGATGGGAGCATTAGGGGTAGTGGTTTGTGTCAAGAGGTGCCCTCCAAGGTCGACAGATCGCCTTCGGGTAGGCCAAGCTCGCGCGCGCGCAGAAGGCGGCGCATGATCGTGCCGCTGCGCGTGCGCGGCAGGTTGGCAACGAAGGCGATTTCTCTGGGTGCAACTGCCGGTCCCAATTTCGTCCGCGCCATGGCCAGTAGTTCATGTCGCAAGGCTTCACCTTCGACATAACCTGTACGCAGGCTGACGAAGGCT
>CANFIC010000240.1 GCA_947446685.1 Burkholderiales bacterium | reverse complement strand
CGGTGTAGCCGGGGCAGACAGCGTTCACGGTCACGCCTTTTTTCGCCACCTCCAGCGCCAGCGCCCGCGTGAGTCCGATCACGCCATGTTTGGCAGCGCAATAGGCCGAGACATAGGCGTAGCCCACCAGGCCTGCCGTGCTGACGACGTTGACGATGCGACCCCAACCGGCGGCCAACATGTCGGGCAGAGCGTGCTGGGTGCACAGCATTGTTCCGGTGAGGTTCACCGCCAGCATCTGCTGCCAAAGCCGGGCATCGGTCTTCAGAAACGGTGCGCTGCTGGCCTGGCCTGCGCAGTTGATCAGCATGGCGATGGGACCGAAGCGCGCGCTTGCGCTTGCAAACGCCGCAGCCACCTGGGCTGCATCTGACACGTCGGCGCAGACGCTGTGCAATCGGTCTGCAGGCGCATCCGCCAATTCCTGCGCCAGATCCGGCTTGCGCCCCAGCACTGTCACCTGGGCGCCGGCCGCGAGCAGTTGGAGGGCGATGGCCGCGCCGATGCCGCGCGTGCCACCCGTGACCAGCGCATGTCGCCCTGCGAAGCTTGTCGCTTGGCTCATGAGGCTCAGCCTTCAGCCTTGCGCGGTGCCGCAGCAGCAGTGGTCTGGGCCTTTTCGCGCTGGAAGTTGGCCTCCATCTGCGCCTTGGCCGAGGCATAGGGTGCGGGCCAGTCCAACGCCCGGTAGCCGATCTTCGCGGCTTCGGTCAGGGTCCAGGCCGGGTTTGCCAGATGCGGACGCGCTACGGCGCACAAGTCGGCGCGACCGGCCGCAATGATGCTGTTGACATGGTCGGCTTCGCTGATCGCGCCCACGGCGATCGTGGGGATGCCGGCTTCCTGGCGGATGCGGTCGGCAAACGGGGTCTGGAACATGCGGCCATAGACCGGCTTTTCCAGCTTGCTCACCTGGCCGGCCGAGCAGTCGATCAGGTCGGCGCCTGCGGCCTTGAAGGCGCGCGCGATCTGCACCGCATCGTCAGGTGTGATGCCGCCTTCGACCCAGTCCGTGGCCGAGATGCGCACTGACATCGGACGATCTTCCGGCCAGGCGGCGCGCACCGCGGCGAACACCTCCAGCGGGTAGCGCAGGCGCTTGTCCAGGCTGCCGCCATAGGCATCGCTGCGCTGGTTGGTGAGGGGCGAGATGAAGCTGGAGAGCAGGTAACCATGCGCGCAATGCAGTTCCAGCCAGTCCACGCCGATCGCAGCGGCCGACTGCGTGCTGGCGACGAAGGCCGCAGTCACCTGGTCCATATCGGCGCGCGTCATCTCGCGTGCGGTCTGGCTCACGCCCTTCAGATACTGCTGGGGCGAGGCCGAGATCAAGGGCCAGTTGTCCTCCACCAGCGGCTGGTCTATACCCTCCCAAGCCAGGCGCGTCGAGCCCTTGGCGCCGGCATGGCCGATCTGCATGGCGAACTTGGCGTCGGAGTTGGCATGGACCCAATCGACGATGCGTTTCCAGGCCGTCGCATGTTCAGGCGCGTACAGGCCCGGGCAACCCGGGGTGATGCGCGCATCGGCGCTGACGCAGGTCATTTCGGCAAAAACCATCGCAGCACCTCCGATGGCGCGGGCGCCCAGGTGCACCAGGTGGTAGTCGCCGGCGACACCGTCGACAGCCTTGTACTGCGCCATCGGCGAGACGATGATGCGGTTCTTCAAAGTCAGGCCGCGTACCCTGTAGGGCGTGAACATCGGCGGCGGAGCCGCCTGGTCGGACTCGATGGTGACGCCGGCGCGCTGGGCAAACCAGCGCTCGAATCCGCCCAGCCATTGGGCATCGCGCAGGCGCAGGTTCTCATGGCTGATGCGCTGGCTGCGCGTCAGCATCGAGTACATGAACTGTGGCGCTTCGAGCTGATCACAGTAGCGTTCACCGCAGACTTCGAACCAGGCCATGGCGTTCCAGGCCGCATTCTGCAAGCGCAGCACGTCGATGTTGCGCAAGGCCTGATAGCTCGCCAGCACGGCCGGAATATGCTCGGGCCGGTCGCCGATTGCGCCGAACTGGCGCGTCAACTCGATCGCGTCCTCGATCGCCAGCTTGGTTCCCGAGCCGATGGCAAAGTGCGCCGTGTGCACGGCGTCGCCCATCAGCACAACATGGCTCTTGCCATTGAACAGCGACCATTGCTGGCACTTGACCTGCTGGAACTTCAGCCAGGCCGAGCCACGCAAATGTCGCGCATTCGTCATCAGGGCTTCGCCCTTCAGGTTTGCGGCGAACAGCTTTTCGCAGAAGGCGATGGACAGTGCCTGATCCGCCTGGTCCAGGCCATGGGCCAGCCAGACATGCTCGGGGCACTCGACGATGAAGGTCGTGGTGTTCTGGTCGAATTTGTAGATATGCGCCTGGAACCAGCCATGCTCGGTCTTCTCGAACAAGAAGGTGAAGGCCTCATAGTTCTTGTGCGTACCGAGCCAGATGTAGCGGTTCGGGCGCACCACGATCTCGGGTTTGAAGACATCCTCATAGCGGCTGCGGATGCCGGAGGCAATACCGTCGCTGGCAATGATGAGGTCGGCATCGGGGTAGTCGCTGTCGGAGTCGGCGTGGGTTTCGAACACCAGCTTCACGCCCAGTTGCTCACAGCGCCGCTGCAGGATGTTGAGCAGCTTCTTGCGCCCGATGCCGACGAAGCCGTGGCCTCCGGAGCGGATCACTTCGCCCTTGAATTCGAGTTCGATGTCGTCCCAGTGATTGAAGGAGCGCGCGATCTCAGCGGCAGTCACCGCGTCCCAGGCCTGCATATTGTCCATCGTGGCGTCTGAGAAAACCACGCCCCAGCCGAAGGTGTCATAGGGCTTGTTTTGCTCGACCACGGTGATGTCATGGCTCGGGTTCTGAAGCTTCATCAGCAGGCCGAAGTAAAGGCCGGCCGGGCCGCCGCCAATGCAGACGATATTCATCCGGACTCCTGAAGGTAAAGGCCACGCCGGAAGCCCCGCAGCGGCCGCAAATTATTGTGTTCTAAATAGTTTAATCCTAAAATACTTTAGCGGGCAGCACCGGCCATGTCAACGGGGGAAAGCGTTCGTTGACAAAATTTGTTTCATGTTTAAACTATTTTTTATTGAATTAGATTTGCCACAAGGAAAGCCCATGGACAAGGAAGCCCGACTGAACGGCACCACCTCGGCCGAGCACCCCGAGGCCCTGCGCCTGTGGCTGCGCATGCTCACCTGCACCCAGCTGATCGAGACCGAGGTCAGGGCCGGGCTGCGCGACGACTTCGCCACGACCCTGCCGCGCTTTGACCTGCTGGCCCAGTTGGAGCGCTCACCGGGCGGGCTGAAGATGAACGAGTTGTCGCGCCGCATGATGGTTACGGGCGGCAACGTCACCGGCATCACCGACCAACTCGTGGCCGAAGGCCTGGTGCAGCGCGTGGCCGTTCCGGACGACCGCCGTGCCTACCGCGTCAAGCTCACGGCCAAGGGGCGCCGCCAGTTCGGCGTGATGGCGCATGCGCATGAAGCCTGGATCGTGAGCGCTTTTTCCGGGCTGAGCGAGAAAGAAATAGCGACCCTGCACCGCCTGCTGGGCAAGGTCAAGGAGCACAGCCTGAACGCCGTCAACTCTGCACAGGAAATCGCATGAAACACTTTATCGGCGCCGGCAACCCGATGCGCGCCCAATTCGACGCCACCGCCCCCTACCAGGCCCGTCACTTTGACTGGCGCTTTGACGCCGGCGTTGCCACCGTGACGCTGAATCGACCCGAGCGCAAGAATCCGCTGACCTTCGATTCCTATGCCGAGCTGCGCAACTTGTTCGAGGCGCTGAAGTATTCCACCGACGTCAAGGCCGTGGTGCTGGCCGGCGCCGGCGGCAATTTCTGCTCGGGCGGCGACGTGCACGAGATCATCGGCCCGTTGACAAAAATGAGCATGCCTGAAATGCTGGAATTCACCCGCATGACGGGTGACCTGGTGAAGGCCTTGCGCAACTGCCCGCAGCCCGTGATTGCCGCCATCGACGGCATCTGCGCCGGTGCCGGCGCCATGATGGCGCTGGCCTGCGACATGCGCTTGGGCACACCCGGGGCCAGGACGGCTTTCTTGTTCACCCGCGTCGGTCTGGCTGGGGCGGATATGGGGGCTTGCGCCCTGCTGCCGCGCGTCATCGGCCAGGGGCGCGCCAGCGAGTTGCTGTTCACGGGTCGGGCCATGAACGCTCAGGAAGGCCTGGCCTGGGGGTTTTTCAATGCCCTGCACGACAGCGCCGAGTTGCTGGGCTGTGCCCAGGCGCTGGCCAATGAACTGGCCGCGGGCCCGACCTTTGCCCAGAGCATGACCAAAACCATGCTGCAGCAGGAATGGGCCATGACCATCGAGCAGGCGATCGAGGCCGAAGCCCAGGCCCAGGCCATCTGCATGCAGACGGGGGATTTCCGCCGTGCCTATCTGGCCTTTTCGGCCAAGCAGAAGCCGGTCTTTGAAGGGGACTGACATGAGCCATGCAGCTGTCACCGGCCACCTGGCCCTGCCGTTCTTCAACGCCGAACATCGGGCGCTGGGTCGCGAGCTCGCTGCCTGGGTGGCGGGCCAACAAGTGGATGAAAGCGATGACCGTGCGGCCTGTCGCGAATGGGTGCGGCGCCTGGGTGAGGCCGGCTGGCTGCGCTACTGCGTGCCGGCTGAATTCGGCGGCGCTTTGCCCGAGCTCGACTCGCGGGCGCTGGTGATCCTGCGCGAGACCCTGGCCTATTACTCGCCGCTGGCCGACTTCGCCTTTGCCATGCAGGGCCTCGGAAGTGGCGCCATCACGCTGGCCGGCACAAGCGCGCAAAAGCAGCGTTATCTGAGCGGCGTGGCGCAGGGCAGCCTGCTGGCCGCCTTTGCCCTGAGCGAGGCCGACGCCGGATCCGACGCGGGCGCCATGTCGACGCGCGCCACCCGCTCCGGTGACGAGATCACGATCGACGGCAGCAAGACCTGGATCAGCAACGGCGGCATCGCCGACTATTACTGCGTGTTTGCCAAGACCGACCCGCAGGCCGGAACCCGCGGCATCACGGCTTTCATCGTCGACGCCGATAGCGCAGGTCTGGACGATTCGGAACATATTGAAGTCATGGCACCGCACCCGCTGGCGACGCTCAAGTTCGCGCAATGTCGAATCCCGGCCAGCGCGCAACTGGGTGAACTCAATGGTGGCTTCAAGCTGGCCATGCGGACGCTCGACATCTTTCGTGCTTCGGTTGCCGCCGCAGCGCTGGGCATGGCGCGCCGCGCCCTGGCTGAAGCCATCACTTACGCGCAGAACAGGCCGATGTTCGGCCAGCGGCTGGCGAACTTCCAACTGACCCAGGCAAGGCTTGGCGAGATGGCTGCCTTGATCGACGCTGGCGCCATGCTGACTTACCGCGCCGCCTGGCTGCGTGACTGCGTTGGCACCGACAGTCCAGCCGCTGCCCAGGCCTACACTGCGGCCGCCGCGATGGCCAAGATGTGCGCCACCGAGAACGCGCAGCGCGTTATTGACATGGCCTTGCAGATGCATGGCGGCATGGGCGTCAAGCGTGGCAGCAAGATCGAAAGCCTCTACCGCGACATCCGCGCGCTGCGCATCTACGAGGGTGCGACCGAGGTGCAGCAACTCATCATCGGCAAGTCCGTACTCAGGTCATTTTCCGCTCAAGCCTGAAGGGAAGGTTATGTCAATTTCTGCCCAGACTGACCGCTTCGTCCACGAACAGCTGCCGCCGCTTGAGCAATGGCCCGAACTGCTCTACGCCACGCCGGAGTTGCAAGCCTTGCAGCAGACGCAGCAACTGAATCTGGTCCACGAACTGCTGGACCGCGCCGAGGAGAAAGGCTTCGCCGAGCGCCCCTTGCTGCGCTCACCGACATGCACGCTGAGCTATGCCCAGACGCGCGAACAGGTGGACCGCATGGCGCAGGTGCTGCTGCAGGATTTCGGGCTGGTCCCCGGCAACCGGGTGCTG
>CANFIC010000239.1 GCA_947446685.1 Burkholderiales bacterium | reverse complement strand
CGCACGCGGTCGCAAAAGCGCCTGGCTGATTGCCGATCTGCCCTTTGGCAGCTACCACCAGAGCCCGCAGCAGGCCTTTACTAGCGCCTTGCGTCTGGTGCAGGCGGGCGCGCATATGGTCAAGCTCGAAGGTGGCGGCTGGACTGCGGCTACCGTGCGCTTCCTGGTCGAGCGCGGCATCCCGGTCTGCGCCCATCTGGGGTTGACGCCGCAGACGGTGACGATGCTGGGCGGCTACAAGGTGCAGGGCCGCAATGAAGCCGCGGCCAATCTGCTCAAGCAGCAGGCGCAGGAACTGGTCGAAGCCGGGGCGCAGATGCTGGTGCTGGAAATGGTGCCGGCCGTGCTGGCTGCCGAAGTGACCCGCATGCTGCCGATCCCGGTCATCGGCATTGGTGCTGGCGTCGGTTGCTCAGGGCAGGTACTGGTGTTGCACGACATGCTCAATGTGACGCCAGGCCGCCTGCCGCGTTTCGTGAAGAATTTCATGCTGGGCGCGGCTTCGGTGCAGGAAGCGGTGCGGCACTATGTGGCCGAAGTGAAGGCACAGACTTTCCCGCAAGACGACCTGCATTCTTACTAAAATGCAGCTGATTCACGAGATACCCGGCCTGCGCCAGACGCTGGCCGGTCAAGCACAGATCGCTTTTGTCCCAACGATGGGCAATCTGCACGAAGGTCATCTGGCCCTGATGCGGCAGGCGCGCTTGGCTGCCCCGCAAGGTCAGGTGGTCGCCAGCATCTTCGTCAACCGCCTGCAGTTCGCGCCGCATGAGGATTTCGACCGCTACCCGCGCACGCTCAAGCATGATTGCGAGTTGCTGGCCGCCGCCGGTTGCGACATCGTCTTCGCGCCCGATGAACGGGAAATCTACCCGGAGCCGCAGACCTACAAGGTGCATCCGCCGGTCGACCTCGACCAGATCCTGGAAGGCCATTTCAGGCCGGGCTTTTTCGTCGGCGTCTGCACCGTCGTGCTCAAGCTGTTCAATATCGTCCAGCCGAGCATCGCTGTGTTCGGCAAGAAGGATTACCAGCAACTGATGGTGGTGCGCCAGATGGTCAGCCAACTGGCTTTGCCGATCAAGATCCTCGGCGGCGAGACCGTACGCAGCGGCGAAGGCCTGGCGCTGTCTTCGCGCAATGCCTACCTCAGCGATGAACAAAGGGTCGAGGCGCTGCGCCTGAGCCAGACCTTGAAGGCCCTGATCGCCGCCTGGCAGGCCGGTGGACGCGATATTGCAGCGCTGGAAGCATCGGCCATGGCGCAGCTGCGCGAGCATGGCTGGGAACCCGACTATATTGCCCTGCGGCGCCAGCATGACCTCGGTGCACCCGAGCCAGGTCAGGCCCTGGTGGCCTTGGCCGCAGCCCGCCTGGGCAGCACGCGCCTGATCGACAATTTCGAAGTCGGCTGATCGACTTCATACCCAAGACAAGAGATTTTTCGATGACATCAAACTTCAAACGCCTTTACTGCTTTGCCCTGCTGACCCTGTTGGCCGCCTGCGGCGGTGGCGGTGGATCGACCACCACGACGCCGGTCTCGACGGCGATCAAGGCCAATGCCGTGACCGTTGCCCCGACCACCAGTTGCAGCGCCGCCGGCACCACCGCCTCGACTGCCAGCATTGCGTCGAACACCGTCTGTATGTTGACCAGCGACGGCGAAATCGTCGTCGAGCTCTATGCCGACAAGGCGCCGCTCTCGGTCGCCAACTTCCTGAAATATGTCGGCGACGGCTATTACAGCAACACCTTGTTCCACCGCGTGCCCAAGGACTTCGTCGTCCAAGGCGGTGGCCAGACAACCGGCGGCGTCAGCAAGGTGCCCACCTATGCAGCGATCAAGCTGGAAAGCAACAACGGCCTGAGCAATCTGCGCGGCACGCTCGCGATGGCGCGTTCGAGCGCGGCCGATTCAGCCACCAGCGAGTTCTACATCAATACGGTCAACAACACCGGGCTCGATTACACCGCCAGCAACCTTGGCTACGCGGTGTTCGGCAAGGTGATCTCGGGCCTCGACACGATCGACAAGATCAATGCCGAGGCCCGCTGGTCCGGCAACGTCGAGTCGCCCGCCACCGAAGTGCTGCTGTACTGGGCCAAGAAGCTCAAGTAAGCCGGCCGCAGTGGAAGACCATCCCGCTCGCTGAAGGTGGCGCGCGAGGCCTGCAGTTCCACGCTGCCGGGGCATCACAAGGGATAAAACCCCAGCTTGCTGGCTGCCTCGCGGCAGCCTTCAACGGATTTCAGCCATTGCACGGCCTCGTTCGCTACCGACGATTTCGCACCTTCTGGCGGAGCAATTCCGACTGCGTCGTAATGCACCTTGTATTGCGAGCGGAATGCGACCGAAGCTTGCTTGGTAAAGCCGAATCGGTATTTTTTCTGCAGCAAGCCCAGATAGAAAATCCGGTCACAGATGGCTGACAGCTGTTTCGGCATTTTCAGCCAGATATTCAAGTAATCGAAACAATTCCGGTGCAGGAAAAAACAACTGGTATCGACATGCTTGAAGTTCAACTCGGCTTTCTCGACCAGACCGGGCAGTTCGCTGCCATCCAGATGGTGGAAAGTTCGAAAAGAACAACAGACCTCGGCTTGGGTCTTCTGCCAGCATTCATACAGCGAAGCCAGATGGCCAGGATGAAACCAGTTGTCGGCATCGAGATAAGCAATGAAATCGTAGCCCTCCGCGTCGGCCAACAGGGAGCCGATACCACGCGGAGTATTGCCGTTGTCTCCATGGGCCTTGGGTAACTGGATATGCTGCACCTTCCAGCCATTGACTTCAGCCTGAGGGAAACCATCGGCGACCATGAAATGGACCGCCGCGAGGTTCTGATCGATGACGCTCTCATGGCATTTTCTCAACACTGCCAATGACTCCTTGTAATAGGGCGTGATGACGGCGATTCTTGGCGGCTGGTTTTGCTTGAGCGGGCGGCTTTTCCCGGCATTGACTTTGGGCATTGCCGCGCTTCTTATTTCAAAGTAAGGCTTGAAAAATTCTGCCAGTTTGGCAGGTTCATTTTCAATATCAAATACCAAGAGATCATCAGGTCGGTCCTTGAAATAATCAATTACATCCGCTCGATGTTGAAGGTACTGATTGCGCCAGATTTCCCGCAAGGCATCATCATCGTTTACGCCGTTGTTTCTCTTGAAAATATCCTTGTAGGGAACGCCGCGGACCAGCCAATTCATTCGTGATTCAATCCAGGCATCAGCATTTCTGCTGTTCAGGATGAACTTCGAATCAGGGTATGCCTTGTCCAGGTCCTTGTAATGACTTACATGCGGGAATAAATTGAGATCGACGTTTTCAATATCTGTAAAGCATTTGAACGATTCATAACCGGTCAGCAGCGGCCTGTTTGCCGCTTTGTTGCCAATTATTGCTTGAGCAAGTCGGCCGCCGTCCCAATGAATCGAATTGATTCCATTGGCCAGAAAAAATTCATGTAATGAGCTTGTGCCGCACCGATTGAAACCGATCTGGAAAATCTTGTTGATTGTTTTCATGTTTTTAGCTCTGGATAACTCGGCCCGATCGGTGTCATGTACAAAAACCGGACTTCCGGCTTAAGTTCGATTTATCCGTAAACTTGAGCAACGCCTTGATGCTGGGCCGGTTCAGGCAGCATCGAAGGTCTTGCTGTTCTGGATGGTGGAAATGCTCCGCTCGTTCTTCGTGACGACCAAAGGTGGGAAGGCAACCAGGGCGTTGATCGACTTGTAGATGCTGCAAAGGGCAATGTCGATGCCTCGGTTTGGAAAGACATTGGTTTTGGTGGCCGGAAAGAAAACATTTAAATTTTTCAATGGAATCAATTCGGCCATTATTTTTCTGAAACCTCTTGGGCTGATGGTATAGGCCAATAATCCAAAGCACTTGTCCAGTTTCAGAAAGGAAACCGGACTGTCGAGCCGCTGGAATTTTTCGATTGACTTTCTCAATGCGCCTTGACCAAAAAGCATCACCACCGGAGATATTTCAGGGAGCACGGATACCGAGAGTACCGAGTTGAAATTCCAGCCCCACAGCACAATATCCCAGTCCTGGTCATCGGCGCCGAGCAAGGCCTTGAGTTTGTCAGGGAAGTCATGCCTGAAAATTGCATCGTCCTCGGCAATTGTGACGGGTTGACCGCTTGATTCAGCCAACTGCCAGAGCTGCAGATGAGACATGGCGCAACCGAAAGCACCTTTGCGGTAATTCAAATCGGGTGCAAAAAATCCGCATTTGGCGATGTCGTCAACGGAAAGCGCTTCGCCATCGACACCATCGACGAATTCAAAATCAATATGATTATTGTTTTTTGCAAACTCAGCGCGACGCTGGGTGGATTTTGCCAGGCTGATGATCTTGATTTTTTCCATGTGCGATTCGAATATCAATTTCATTGCGGAAATAGCCTGGGCCTGCTTGCCCTGCCGGGGCCGCAGCGCGCCTTATATTGTCATTGATTCTGCCTTTTTTGCATCCGCCAAACAAGGCTTGAGCTTGACAACTGGAGCGCTTGTGGGCAACCTACCGGGCCCGGATAGGGTCAGGCAAGAACGCTGTGGGGATGATGCATTAGGCTGAAGGCTGCCAGGCGATCCTGGATGGCAAGGCAGTTCATGCCGGCGGGCAACTGCCACAATGGGACGGTTGAGAGCTTGTCTTGCGATGCCTCTGATGCTGGATCTGCTCCGCTTTTGGATAT
This sequence comes from Burkholderiales bacterium, assembly GCA_947446685.1. Classification (GTDB taxonomy): domain Bacteria; phylum Pseudomonadota; class Gammaproteobacteria; order Burkholderiales; family Burkholderiaceae_C; genus Paucibacter_A. The sequence continues at coordinate 1,244 of CANFIC010000239.1, read as the reverse complement.
TCACTGAATTCTTACGACTGATACTGATGATTTCGTTTCGCCATAATGCAATTTTTGTGCATATCCCCAAATGTGCTGGCCAATCTGTAGAAGCTGCTTTTCTGCACGATATTTCCCCCAGTCTGGATTGGGATCGGCACCGTCACCTGCTGGCTTGTTTCGAAAAGCCTGCCTCCTGGAGTGCGGCCTTTCCAGGCAGATTGGCCCATCTGACGGCTGAGGAATATGTCGGGCTGTCGTTCGTCTCGCAGGAAGTCTGGGACGATTGCTTCAAATTCACCATCGTCCGCGATCCGGTTGACCGCATGCTGTCGGCCTGGAAATACCTGAACATTCGGGAGGATTTCGATACTTTCAGCAAGAAATTGCTGCCGAAGGCGGTCGCCGACGGGCAGTTTTTCTTTCGGTCGCAATGCGATTACCTGATGCTCAAGGGGCAGGACAAGATCGCGGTGGATCTCGTGCTGTCGATCAAGAAGTTGCGCCAGGACTGGTCCCAGGTTCAGCAACGCTGCGGACTGCGCAGCGAGTTGGGGAAGCGCAATGCAACCGGTCAAAAAGACAGCCCACCCGTGACTGCCTACGCGGCAGCGGCCATCCGCGAAATTTACAGCCGCGACTATGAACTGCTGGGCGAGTATTTTTGATGACGCTCGCAAATCCGAGGGGCATGCCGGAGATTGGCAGGCGGCGCTGGATCAAAGCCAGCCCAGTCATTTGCCCCAGATCAGCCAGCCGAGGCAAGGCTTGGGTCGCCGGGTGAAGGCGTCGATTCAGGAAAATGGATTGACGATGCGGACTCCGCCGATTGTCTCGCCGGCATTCATGTCCTCGCTGAACAAGACGCTGCAGCCGGCTGCCTGTGCGCTGGCCACCACGACGGCATCGTAAAAGGACAGGCTGCGTGTTTGATGCAAGTCCAGTCCATCGTGGATGATCGCCGGTGTGACCTGGACAATCTCGAACTGCTCGTACATCGCCAGCTGCGCCCGGATATATTGAGTTGGCAGTTTCAGTTTCTTGACCGCGACATTGCAATATTCCTGCAGAACCTGCGTCGACAGCACACCGTTTGCAGTTTGAAATAATCGCTTGAGAAGATCCAGCGCCACCCGCTGTCTTTCCGGGGCATCGCTGGCCTCGGCGTAGACCAGCACATTGGTGTCGATGAAGCTGCGCAGCGTGATTTGTTCAGCGCTCATTGGCTTCCTCGCGATTGAATCGCCAGCCGTCCAGAGTGGCGG
>CANFIC010000238.1 GCA_947446685.1 Burkholderiales bacterium | reverse complement strand
CGCTGGGTCAGCTTGTAATGCAGGATGATGAAGTCGCGGATGCGTTCATATTCGAAGCGGCTCTGGCGGTTGTATTCATCCACGTCGACCGGGTTGAAGCCCTGATCCGGGAAGAAGTTGATCAACCTCGAGATGGCCGACTGGACCAGATGAATCGCTGTCGATTCGAGCGGCTCGATGAAGCCGCTGGCCAAGCCGATTGCCACCACATTGCGATTCCAGCATTGGCTGCGCATGCCGGGGACGAACTGGATCTTGCGCGGGTCGGCCAATGCCTTGCCGTCCAGATGGGCCAGCAGCGTCGCTGCGGCTTGATCTTCGCTGACGAATTTGCTGGCGAACACATGGCCATTGCCAATGCGATGCTGCAGCGGGATGCGCCATTGCCAACCGGCTGAATGTGCGGTCGACCTGGTGTAAGGCGTCAGCGGTGCCACCGATTCGCAAGGCACGGCCAGCGCGGTGTCGCACAGCAGCCATTCGGACCAGTCCTCGAAACCGGTCTTCAAGGTCCGCTCGATCAGCAGGCCGCGAAAGCCCGAGCAGTCGATGAACAGGTCGCCCTCGATGCGCTCGCCGCTGGCCAGCACCACCGCGGCCACGTCGCCATCGCGCGCGCCGCCGTCATTGCGCTGCGCGACTTCGACGATCTTGCCTTCGATGCGCTGCACGCCGCGCTGCTGTGAGAGCTTGGACAGAAAGCCTGCATACAGGGTGGCGTCGAAATGGTAAGCATGGTTGATGTCGGCCAGTGGCGAATTCCCCACCTCCTGGCTGGCCGGCATGAACTTGCCGGCCATCGCAGCCATGCGTGTGATCGAATATTCACCCAGATCGCGGGCCTTGCCGATGCGGCTCAGCTTCTGCCAATACTGCTCGAAGCTGACCGGCCAGATGTCCTGCCCGACGCGGCCGAAGCCATGCATGTAGCGATCGCCCAGCTTGCCCCAGTTGACGAATTCGATGCCCAACTTGAAGGTGCCTTGCGTGGCCTTCAGAAACTCGTTTTCATCGATGCCCACCAGCTTGTTGAAGCGCTGGATCATCGGAATGGTCGCTTCGCCGACACCGACGATGCCGATTTCGTCGGACTCCACCAAACGGATCTGGTAACGCCCGCGCAGCACCGTCGACAGCGCCGCCGCAGTCATCCAGCCTGAAGTGCCGCCACCAACGATGACGACGGTCTTGATGAGGGGATTTTGCATGCCTGAAGCCTGCGGCAGCAAGACCGGACGCTTGCTTGGCGATTGATCAGCGACGCTGGCAATTGCCTGTTGCTTGTTCTGCAAGCCTTTGGATTTTGAAACTTGGTGAGGGATTTTTTCCGGGTTGGCCCTGCAGTGGGCCGCAAGGTAATCCTCATGCGTCGGCATGGCATCCACGCAACTGCGGGTGGTGGAGCGGACGTTCTCGAGAAAATTCGCGACCTTCTCCTTGCTCAGGTTGTCCACGAGAGGATGGTAGGAACGCGGCACGATGCCCTGCCCCAACATGACTTCCAGCCAGCTGATCTCGGAAAACATCTCCGTGCTTTCCCGGAAAATGCGCCCGCTACCCTGAAACAGCTCGATCTTGGCGCGCAGCGAATCGGGAACGTCCATGTTTCGGCAGTAGTTCCAGAATTCAGAATCGTTGCGCTCAGTCGCCTTGTAGTGCAGGATGAGGAAGTCACGAATTTTTTCGAAATCGAAGTCTGTCTGCCGATTGAACTCGTCGATGTCGGCCTGGTTGAAGCCCTGATCCGGGAAGAATGTCGTCAGTCGCGCGATCGTCGCCTGTATCAGGTGAATGCTGGTCGACTCCAGTGGCTCCATGAAACCGCTGGAAAGGCCCACAGCCACGCAGTTCTTGTTCCAGGATTTCTTGCGCTTTCCGGTCAGGAACCTGAGTGGCCGCGGATCCGCCAGCGCCTTGCCGTCGAGCCGTCCCATCAAGGTGTCGGCCGCGTCCTGGTCGCTGATGAATTGGCTGCAATAGACATGACCATTGCCGATGCGATGCTGAAGCGGAATGCGCCACTGCCAGCCCGCTGTATGTGCGGTCGCCCTGGTGTAAGGCAGCAGCTTGCCAGCCGACTCGCAGGGCACGGCCAGGGCCCTGTCGCAAGGCAGCCAGCGGCTCCAGTCCTCGTAGCCCGTCTTCAATGTCTGCTCTATCAGCAAGCCCGAAAAGCCCGAGCAGTCGATGAACAGGTCGCCACGGATGCGCTGCCCCGACTCCAGCACCACCTCGTCGATGAAGCCATCGGCTTCCCTTGTGGTGACTCTGCCGACCTTGCCCTCCACCCGCTTCACGCCGCGCTTCTCGCCGTACTTGCGCAGGTAGGCGGCGAATCGGCTGGCGTCGAGGTGAAACGCATGCGAGATCCCCGCGAGCGGCGAGTTGCCCATTTCGGGCTGCGCCCGCATGAACTTGCCGGCGCGCGCAGCCAGCGTGTTGATGGCGTACTCCTCGATGCCCGCCGCATGGCCCTCCTGGCGTGCCCTGAGCCAGTACTGGTGAAACTTGGCGACGCCCGTGTCAGGCCCCAGACCGCCGAAGCCGTGGATGTAGGAATCTCCCAGTTTTCCCCAGTTCACGAATTCAATGCCCAGCTTGAAGGTGGCACTGGTCATTTTCATGAACTCGTTCTCGTCGATCTCCAGCGCATCGTTGTAGATCTTGAGCAGCGGAATCGTCGCCTCGCCAACCCCCACGGTGCCGATCTCTTCGGACTCCACCAGCGTGATCGACCAGGGACCATTGAGCACCTTGGAAAGCGCGGCGGCAGTCATCCAGCCCGCAGTGCCGCCGCCGACGATGACAACGTCCCTGATGTGATTCTTTAGCATCTGACCCCCTGCGCGCAGGATTTAACAAAAAAACCCTCGCCAGCCTGCGCCGACGAGGGTTGATCACTGTACCTCGGTGGATATCAGAGCTTGTAGTTCAGGCCGAACATGACCGTCTTGCCATAGGCGTTGGTCTTGTTAACGCTGCCTGTAACGGAATCAAACTCCTGGTACTTGGCGTCGTTCGCATTGTTCACCTGCAGCAGCAACGACAGGCCCTTGGCGGCACCCGCCTGGAACTCGTAGCCGAGCTGCAGGTCGATGATCGACTCGGCCTTGATGTAGGTGTAGGTGCGACTCGCGCCAAAGCCTGTGATTTCGCCCAGGAAGTCTGAGCGGTTACGCTGGGCCACGCGCGCCGAGAAGCCGTACTTCTCGTAGTACGCGGTCAGCGTCGACACCGTGCGCGACAGTCCCGGCAGCGAGCGCGTATCGCCGTCGCCGAAGGGCTTGATCGCGCTGCTCGTGTCTGAGACGCTCGCAACCACGCCAAAACCATCGAGCATCGGGGTCAACTGGCTCAACGGCAGCGAAGCCGCCAGCTCAACACCGGAGATCCTGCCGCCGTTGCCGTTGCGCGGCTGCGTGAACTTGCCGATCTTTGACAAGGGTACACGGCTCGACAGGTTGGTGAAGCTCGAGAAGTCGTAGGTCGCGTCCGTGTAGTCGAACACATAGGTCTTCAACTGCTTGTAGAACGCAGCCGCACTGAAATAGGCCTTGGTACCGAAGTATTTTTCGTACGAGATGTCGAGGGCGTTCGCGCGGAACGGATCGAGCAGCGGGTTGCCGCCGCTGCCGGACCATTTCTGGTCGGTGCCCACTTCGCCCCGGCGCCCGGCGCTCATCTGGTCCATGCGTGCACGGGCCATGACCTGCGCAGCGGCGAAGCGCAGCGACTGGTCGTTGCCCAGGCTCAAGTTCAGGTTCAGGCTGGGCAGCACGTCGGTATAGGTCCTGCCCTGCGTCACCAGCTTCATCACCGACTCGTTCGTCGTATCCACGCCAGGCGCTGTCGAGCTCTGGTCGGTGTTGATCACCTGCAGGCCGATGTTGCCGCGCAGCGGCATGCCGCCGAGCTGCGAATCGATCTCGCCCTTGGTGTAGAAGGTCGTCGCCTTCTCCGCCACCTTCCAGCTCTTCAGCCAGATGTCGGCAAAGAGGTTGGGAACCAGGTTATAGGCGGACGGAAAGATGTCCGCCGGGCTCAGCGAGATCGAGTTCAGGCTGGAGCCGCCCACGGCGACCGCAGTCGCGCTCGCCGGCAGGTCAACCTTGGAGCCGACGCCACCCTTGAGGATCAGCTTGTTCTCGACGGAGTCCTTGGTCTTGGTGCGGTCGGTGTAGTTCATGCCGAAGTCAAGCTTGCTCAGGAAGCCATCGAGATCGCGCGACAGTCCAAAGCGCAGCGCGTTGATCTTGTCGTCGGTCACGGTCGCCTTGTGGTAGCCGTTCTGTCCCCAGCCCTCGGGGTCCATCAGCTTGACGAGGCTGCGGTCGCCGTTGTTGAACTGGAACGCCGAGATCTGGTTGAAGTTGGCGATCGTCATGGTCTGCGGCGTGGGATTGGCCGCCTCCATCTCGACGATCTTCTCGTTGCGCGTCGCGCTCGACGTGCTCAGGTCGGCGATGCCGGTCCACTTGTCGCTGAACTTGTATTTGGTGTTCCAGCCAATCGACTTCAGTTCGTCCTTGGTCGGATCCCAGATCGTACGCGCCAGCGGGTTGACGTTGGTCCAAGTTCCGCTGATCAGCCTGCCGCCAGTGATCACGGGGTTCTTCAGGCCCGGGTACTGCGGGCTCGCTGCGCCCTTCCAGCTGTCGTCGGGTTGCACTTCGAGGCCGCGGCTCGTGAGGTCCTTGTCGAACTTGGAGTAGAACAGGTCCAGCGTGCTCGAAAGCTGATTGCTCGGCTTGTACTCGAGCGTCGCCATAAGGGCGTCGCGCGTTTCCTTGGAGTTGTCGTTGAACAGCTTGAAGCCGCCGTTGATTGTGACGACATTGCCGGGGGCAGCACCGTCCCAGCTCGGGCTCACCGTGGTTCCGTCCCACTTGATCGTGCTGGTCGTGTTGTAGCTCTCGCTGCGGCTCGACGCTGCTTTCGCCTCGGTGCGGGCATAGCCCACGGCGATGCCGAAGGTGCGATCGGCAAACTGGTCGATATACGAGAGACTGAAACGCTTGCCGTCGCCCTTGAATTCCGTTCCGACGCCCGACTGCACGCCGCGCACGTTGGCCGCGAACGCGCGCTTGCCGAACGCCAGCGGGCGCACGGTCTGCATGTCGATCGTGCCGGAGAGGCCCTGGCCAAGCAGCATGCCGTCCGGTGTCTTGTAGACCACCACGCCGCTGAGCAGCTCGGACGGGTACTGGTCGAACTCGACGCCCCGGTTGTCGCCCGTGCTGACCTGTTCGCGGCCGTTGAGCAAGGCGGTAGAGAAGTCGCTGGACATGCCGCGCACGCTGATGTTCTGCGCACGGCCTGCCACGCGCTGAGCCGTCACGCCGGGCAGGCGGGCGATCGACTCGGCGATGCTCGAGTCGGGCAATTTGCCGATGTCTTCAGCCGAGATCGCTTCGACGATCGAATCGGCGTTTTTCTTCACCGAAATCGCGTCTTCGATGCCCTTGCGGATACCGGTCACGGTGACCGTTTCCAGCGTTGCTGCGGTCTGTTGCGCATAAGCGCCTGATGCCAGCATCAACAAGGTGCAGCCGACTGCGACCGGGTTGATTCGGAAAATTTCGCGCGGCTGCCCCTGGCGCTTCTGAACGGAAATCGTCATTGCATGTCTCCTGATGATCGTTGGTGCCACAGAGTCCCCATGCAGCCAAAAGAAATTCGGCCTGAACAATGGGAAAGACCTTCTGATGTCACAAGCTAATTTGTACCAAAACTAGATATTCAGCAGGGCGGTGAAAACCCCTACATGTTGTTTTACTACAGCATTTAGTCCTGAAATTTCTTAAAAAATTCAGGGTAAACCCGTGTTTTTCTCGGACATCAACCGCATTCATCCGATTTCTTAGAAGGGATTACTCAATTTTATGTAGCTTGACTACATCAATCAGACTCCAAACAGAAGATCAATTTCCGTGCTGCTCGATGGCCAATGCTGCGCCGCTGAGCGCCGCCAGCGTGT
>CANFIC010000237.1 GCA_947446685.1 Burkholderiales bacterium | reverse complement strand
GAGCACCGAGTAATCGAGCCAGGCATTGCTCTTGGTGACGCCGGTGGCTTCGACCATCGCACGGATGCTTTCCGGTGTGTAGCCGCGCCGGCGCATGCCGACCAGGGTCGGCAGACGCGGATCGTCCCAGCCCTGCACATGGCCTTCGTCAACCAGCTGGCGCAATTTACGCTTGCTGGTCACGACATAGGTCAGGTTCAGCCTGCCGAATTCGTATTGTTTGGGCAGCGGTTGAGCCAGCAGACCGCCTTCGGCCAACTGATTCAGCAGCCAGTCATAGAACGGCCGTTGATCCTCGAACTCGAGTGTGCAGACACTGTGCGTGATGCGCTCGAGCGCGTCCTCGATCGGATGCGCAAAGGTGTACATCGGGTAGATGCACCATTGGTCGCCCGTGTTGTGGTGGGTGGCGCGGCGGATGCGGTACAGCGCCGGGTCGCGCAGATTGATATTCGCCGCAGCCATGTCGATCTTGGCGCGCAGCACCATCGCGCCGTCGGCATGCAGGCCGTCGCGCATCTCGCGCAAGCGGGCCAGATTGTCCTGCGGGCTGCGGCTGCGGAATGGGCTGTTGACGCCGGGCGTGGTGAAGTCGCCGCGATTGGCGCGCATTTCCTCGGCGGTTTGCTCATCGACATAAGCCAGGCCGGCGCTGACCAGGTATTCGGCGGCGCGGTACATGAAGTCGAAATAATCGCTGGCAAAGAACAGATGCGAGGTGCTTGCGCCGGCTGATTGGGTCTGCCAGCTCCAGCCCAGCCAAGCGACCATCTCCTGGATCGCATCGACATATTCCTGATCTTCTTTTTCAGGATTGGTGTCGTCGAAGCGCAGATGGCAGACACCGCCGTAATCGCGCGCCAGACCGAAATTAAGGCAGATGCTCTTGGCATGACCGATATGCAGATAGCCGTTCGGCTCGGGCGGGAAGCGGGTACGGATCCGCGCCGGATCGAGCGGGCCGGCCGCATGCTGGGCCGCGTCGCCGGGCTTGCCGGCGAAATGTCGACCGGCATAAATGCCGGCCTCGAGGTCGCGTTCGATGATGGCGCGCAGAAAGTTGCTGGGCTTGAGCGGATCTTCGCTCGCGGGAATCGGATTGGACATGGGCTTGCGCCGGCCTGGGGCCGCGAGCAGACAGTTGCAGGGATGGGGCGAATTATCGCTGGCGCCGCCGCAACGTCTCGATTTCCTGCTCAAGCATGCGGGCCTTCAGACCCATGCCCTGCAATGAGATGAAGGTCACGATGCCGTGAATGGCCAGCCCCAGCCCCCAACCAAAGAGCGGAAATTGGTGCCAGCGCTGGCCACCGCTGTAGCTGTTCATCAGGTACATGCCACTGTTGACCAGCACAAAAACCAGCAGGTGGGTGTAAAAGCCGATTTTCAGGCCAACGCGCTTTTTGGCGGCCTGCTGCAATGCTTCCTCGTCCATCGGGTTCATGGTGTTCTCCGGTTGGTTGATTAACACGTTTACATGCTTTTGAACAGATGCGAATACAGGCGACTGACGGTCAGCACATCGGCGCTGCCATGCAGATGCAGTTTGATGCGGCCGCTGTCGTCGCGCACCGCAAGGGCAACCGCGTCAGCGCGCACGATCAGGCTGCGATGCACTTGCCAGAAACGCTGGGCGTCGAGCCGCGGCAGTAACTCGCGCAGCGACATGCGCAGCAGATGCTCGCGGTCTGCAGTCATGACGCGCAGGTATTTGTCGGCAGCTTCGATATAGAGCACCGCGTCGACCGGTAGCATCGCGATCTGGTTGCCCAGACCCACTTGCAGCAGGCGCAGCGGCGGCAGGTTTTGCGCCGTCGTGCCGAGCAATTGCCTGAGCTGCTCGACCGTGGCTTGCAGCGCCGGCCCGGCCGATGACGCATCGCGCCGCATTGCCAGCGCAGTTTGCAGCCTCTGACAGGTCCGCGCCAGCCGCTCGGCTTGCACCGGCTTGAGAACATAGTCGACCGCTGCATGTTCGAACGCCTGCAACGCGTACTCGTCATAGGCCGTGACGTAGACCAGCAGCGGGAATGGCAAATCGTCAGGCCATTCCTCAGTCAGTGCAGCGGCGGCCTCCAGGCCACTCAGGCCCGGCATGCGGATGTCGAGAAAGCAGATGTCGGGCCTGTGGGCCAGCGCGGCCTGTACTGCGGCTTGACCATGGGGTGCCATGGCGACGATCTCGAGTTCAGGCCAGACCTTGGCCAACTCCTGGCGCAGGTTCTCGGCCAGCAGGGCTTCGTCCTCGGCGATCAGTGCAGTGGCTTTGATCATGCGAGGGGCAGCCGGATGCTGACGAGGGTGCCGTTGCCCGGCGCAGGGCCGATCTGCAAGCTCGCGCTTGGCCCGTATTGCGCGGCGAGCCGCTCGCGCACCTGGCGCAGGCCGAATTGGCTGCCGTCAGCGGCCGCAGATGTAACCAGGGCGGCGCCTGTGTTGAACACTTCGAGCAGCAGTTGGCCAGCGTCGATGCTGGCGCTGACACGCAACTCACCGCCGTCCACGGCAGGCTCAAGGCCATGCTTGATCGCGTTTTCAACCAAGGGCTGCAATAGCAGCGGCGGCATCGGCTGCTCAGCCAGTTCGGCCGGCAGCAAGAGCTGTGGCCGCAAGCGCGGGCCCATGCGCACCTGCATCAGCGCCAGATAGTCGCCGATGCGGGTGAATTCCTCGCGCAGCGGATGCGGCCCGCTGCGCGAGGCGCTCAAGGTGGCGCGCAAGAAGGCAATCAGCTGATCGAGCATGGCCTGCGCGCGCGGCGGATCGATGCTGATCAGGACGCGCAGATTGGCCAGCGTGTTGAACAGCATATGGGGCTCGAGCTGTGACTCCAGCAAGCGCAAATGCGCCTCGGCCGCCAGGCGCTGCGCAGTCTGCGCACGGGCTTCGGCAGCATCGAGCCGGCCACGGCCAAAAAAATAGAACGTGAGCGCCAGACCCGGCAGCAGCGAGATCAACATCATGCTGATGGCCCGTCGCAGGTTGATGCCGAGCAGCGCCGGGCTTGAGTAGCCGGTTACCCAGTTGCCGATTTCGTTGCCAAGGCTGTATCCCAGCAAGGTTCCGACCAGCAGGCAGGCCATCATCAAGGGCCAGCCGGGCCAGTTGCTGCGGCCAGCTGATGCCGGCGCATGGCGATGCACCCAGCGCGCCGCGCTGATGCGCGCCAGGGTGATGAAGACCGTGCAGCTGAACGAGATGGCAAAGCAGTAGACCAGCGTCGGCCCGATGCGCTGATCGAACACCAGCACCAGACCTGCCGAGAACGCCAGGGCGACGCCGCTGATGAGCAGGATCTGGCCTGCCAGCCAGCGTGCGGCCGTTGCGAATGCGCTGCGGGACGCGCCGGATGGCTCGGTGATGGCGATCATTACTTGATTGTGGCGCAGCGCAGGATGTTGCGTGAGCGGCCGAGGAAGACGCCGCCAAGCAAGCCGAAAAAGCTGCTGAAGCCGACTGCAAAGCTGGTGCTGCCGGCCAGCTCAGCGTGCAGCGCCAAGCTCATGCCGAGGGCGAACTTGCCAACGAAAATCCCCAGCATCAAAGCCAGCGGCAACCAGCTGCCCGGTACGAAAAAGCGCTGGCGCGAGGGGTTGAAGCCGGCAAGGCCTGGCCAGCCCGAATGAATGATCAGACCCGCGCCGAGCAACAGCCCCGCTGCCCAGGCCAGCCATGGCATCAAGGTCAAGCCGAAGGCATTCTGTATGCCCCAGGCGCCAAAGCCTGCCCAGAGCACAGGAAGGATCAGCACTCTGGCGCGAGACGGTTGCTGGTCGCGGCTTTGCAGCCAGCCCATCAGGGCAATGAATGCAAGGATGGCCCAGACCCATCCGGGGACATGGCTGAGAACGGTGGCGATGAAGATCTGCATGAGGGTCTAGGGGTTTGGTTTGTCGATGCCGGCATCTTTGCGCAAAGCAGTCGCTCACGCCACTTCGATGCGACCGTTGGTGCCGGGGCGGCGCCAACGGGTGCTGGCGGGCGCCAGTGGCGGGCGAACTGCACGCTGAAAACCATCTGTCGCGGGCCTTTTTGCGTACAAAGTTAAACTCGCAGTCCAATTAACAAAATGCGGGCCGCTGTTTTGCAGGCCCGGCAGGAGCAACATCCTATGGCCGGTCATTCCAAATGGGCCAATATCCAGCATCGCAAAGGCCGCCAGGACGAGAAGCGCGGCAAGATCTGGACGCGTGCGATCCGGGAGATCACCGTGGCTGCGCGCCAGGGTGGCGGCGATGTAAAGGAGAACCCGCGCCTGCGCCTGGCCGTTGACAAGGCCAAGGCCGCCAACCTGCCGGCTGACCGGATCAAGTACAACATCGACAAGGCCACCGGCAATCAGGCCGGTGTGACCTATGAAGAAATCCGCTATGAAGGCTACGGCATTGGCGGCGCCGCGATCATCATCGACACGATGACCGACAACAAGGTCCGCACCGTTGCCGAAGTGCGCCACGCGTTTAGCAAGCATGGCGGCAATATGGGGACCGATGGTTCGGTGTCCTTTCAATTCAAACATTGCGGCCAGCTGGTGTTTGCGCCCGGCAGTCCGGAAGACAAGATCATGGAGATTGCGCTGGAGGCCGGCGCCGATGATGTGCTGACCGATGAAGATGGCGCCATCGAGGTGCTGACCGCGCCGGGTGATTTTGAAGCGGTCAAGCAAGCACTCGAGCAGGCAGGCTTGCACGCCGAACTGGCCGAGGTCACGATGCGGCCCGAGATCAATATCGAGTTGGCCGGCGACGACGCAGCGCGGATGCAAAAGCTGCTCGACGTGATCGAGGATCTGGACGATGTCCAGGCGGTTTATCACAACGCGAGCATCAATTCATGAAGGTCCTGGTGCTGGGAAGCGGCGGGCGCGAACATGCGCTGGCCTGGAAGCTGGCTCAGGCTGAGCGGGTCAGCCAGGTATTTGTTGCCCCGGGCAATGGCGGCACCGCGCGGGATCCGCTCTTGACGAATGTGCCTCTGACCGATGTGCGCGCGCTGGCCGACTTTGCGATTGAGCAGAAGATTGTCCTCACCGTGGTCGGGCCTGAGGGCTTGCTGGCCGCAGGTGTCGTCGATGAGTTTCGTGCCCGCGGGCTGCGTATCTTCGGCCCGACCAAGGCCGCGGCTCAGCTCGAGTCGTCGAAGGCCTTTGCCAAGGACTTCATGAAGCGCCACGGCATTCCGACTGCGGCTTATGAGGTCTTCAGCGATGTCGCGGCAGCCCATGCTTATATCGACGCGCAGGGCGCACCGATCGTCATCAAGGCCGATGGCTTGGCGGCTGGCAAGGGCGTTGTCGTGGCGATGACCATCGCAGAAGCTCATGCTGCGATCGACTGGATCCTGGCCGATAACGGCTCGGGCGTGGTGCACAACGAAGGCGGCGCGCGCGTCGTTATCGAGCAGTTCCTGGCCGGCGAAGAAGCCAGCTTCATCGTCCTGTGCGACGGCAAGAATGTCGTGCCGCTGGCCACCAGCCAGGACCACAAGCGCCTGCTCGACCATGACGAAGGCCCGAATACCGGCGGCATGGGCGCTTATTCGCCCGCACCGGTGGTGACGCCGAATGTGCATGCCAAGGTGATGCATGAAATCATCCTGCCGACGATTGCCGGCATGGCGCGCGACGGCGTTCCTTTTACCGGTTTCCTCTATGCCGGTCTGATGATCGATGCACAGGGCGAGCCGCGCACCGTCGAATTCAATACCCGTATGGGTGACCCCGAAACGCAGCCGATCATGATGCGGCTGAAAAGCGATCTGCTCGAATTGCTGCTGCATGCCACCGATGGCACGCTCGATGGCGTCGAACTGCAATGGGATCGCCGCGTTGCCTTGGGCGTGGTCATGGCCGCCGGCGGTTATCCGCAGCAGCCGCGCAGCGGCGATGTGATCAGCGGCCTGCCTGCCGACAGCGAAGCGGCGATGGTGTTCCATGCCGGTACGACCGAGGTCGACGGTCAATTGCTGACTGCCGGTGGTCGCGT
>CANFIC010000236.1 GCA_947446685.1 Burkholderiales bacterium | reverse complement strand
GGTCAGCTTCTGCTCCACCAGCAGCACGGAAACTCCGCGCGCCTTCAGCGTCTTCAGGTATTCCGCGACGAGTTCGACGATCTTCGGCGCCAGGCCTTCGGTTGGTTCGTCAATCATGATCAGGTCCGGGTCGCCCATCAAGGTGCGGCACAAGGTCAGCATCTGCTGCTCGCCGCCCGAGAGCACACCGGCCTCGACATGCTGGCGTTCCTTCAACCGCGGGAAAAGCTCATACATATCGTCAAAGCCCCAGCGCGGATTTTTGGCCCCTGATTTCTGCCCCAGCAGCAGGTTCTGCTGCACGGTCAACTGCGGAAAGATGTCGCGGTTCTCGGGCACATAGCCCAGGCCTATATGGGCGATTTCATAGGCTTTGCGACCCAGCAATTGCTGCTCGCCGAAGGTGATGCTGCCCTGCCCGTCGACCTGCCCCATGATGGTCTTGACGGTGGTCGAACGGCCCGAGCCATTGCGGCCCAGCAGGCAGACGATTTCGCCCGCCTTGACCTGCATCGTCACACCATGCAGCACATGACTCTTGCCGTAGAAGGCGTGGACATTGTCGAGTTTGAGATCGCGCGCTGCTTTCATACCGGGCTTCCTGCAACTTGCGCTTCGGCCAGTACCGAGCCGAGATAGGCTTCCTGCACCCGCGGATCGGCGCGCACCGCCTCGGGTACATCGAAGGCGATGATCTCGCCATAAACCAGCACGGCGATCTTGTCGGCCAGACCGAACACAACGCCCATGTCATGTTCAACGGTCAGCAAGGTCTTGCCCACGGTCACATCGCGGATCAACTGGATGAAGCGCTTGGTTTCGCTCTTGCTCATGCCGGCGGTAGGCTCGTCGAGCAGGATCACATCGGCACCGCCGGCGATGGTGATGCCGATCTCGAGCACCCTGGCCTCGGCATAAGTCAGGTTCATCGCCAGCACATCGCGGCGCTTGTCGAGCTTGAGCAATTCGAGCAATTCATCGGTGCGGTCGTTGGCGTCGTCAAGCCCGGCCAGGAACTTCCAGAAGGCATAGCGGTAACCCATGCTCCAGAGCAAGGCGCAGCGGATGTTCTCGAACACCGACAAGCGCGTGAACAGGTTCGATACCTGGAAACTGCGCGACAAGCCCAGGCGGTTGATCTCGTAAGGCTTGCGGCCGTCGATGCGCTTGCCATGCAGGCGGATCTCGCCGCTGCTCGGCGCAAAGCGGCCACTGATCAAATTGAACAAGGTCGATTTGCCTGCGCCATTGGGGCCGATGATCGCCACCCGCTCGCCGCGGCGGACCTGCAGTTGCGTGCCGCGGATGATTTCACTCTTGCCGAAACTCTTGCGCAGGTCGAGCAGTTCGAGTGCAAATTCACTCTGGCTCATAGCAGTTCCCTGCGTTTGATTTCTTTTTCGATTTCTTCCTGCGTCTCGTCCCATTCGAAACTGAACTGCCTTCGGGCAACTTCAAACAAGCCGATGCCAACCAGCAGCAAAAAGCTGGCGCCGAACCAGGCATCGATTCCCTGGCTGTTCAAAGTCACGCCGATGAACTGCAACTCAGGCCCCAGCGCCTCGTTGAGTTGGGTGTGATAAATCATCTCGACCAGCGCCCCGCCACCGGCGAGCATGGTCAAAGCGGTGCCCGCAAGCGCCAGATAGGAAGCCCAGAGCCGGCGCAATTTCCCGAATGCCGCCACCCGCAGATTCATCATGATCAGACTGGCCAGGCCGCCCGGCGCGTACATCACCATGAAGAGAAAAATCAAGCCCAGATAAAGCAGCCAGGCCTTGGTCAGCTCGGAAAAAAGCACCAGGGCAACAACCATCAAGATCGCGCCGAGGATCGGACCGAAAAGAACGTAGCCCCGCCGAGAAAGGTGAACAGCAGATAGGCCCCCGAGCGCGCTGCGCCGACGACTTCGGCCGTGACCATCTCGAAATTCAATGCCGCCAGTCCGCCGGCAATACCCGAGAACAGGCCCGAAAGCATGAAGGCCATATAGCGCACCGAATGCGTGTCGTAGCCGATGAATTCGACCCGCTCCGGGTTGTCGCGCACGGCATTGAGCATGCGCCCGAGCGGCGTGCGAGTCAGCGCGAACATCAACGCGGTGCAGATGAAGCAGTAGATGGCGACCAGGTAATAGACCTGGATCTGCGGGCCGAAAGTGATGCCCATGACGGCTTTTCCGAACACCCGATTGCCCGAGACACCGCCCTCTCCACCCGAAAACTCGGGCAGCATCAGCGACATCGACCAGATCAGCTCGCCGATACCCAAGGTGATCATCGCGAACGGCGTGCCGGCTTTCTTGGTCGAGACATAGCCGAGCAAAATAGCGAAGCCGAGTCCGGCCAGACCACCGGTCAATGGCACCAGGCTGACCGGAATATTCCAACTGCCGCTGCTGGCCAGATTCAGGCTGTGAATCGCCAGGAAACTGCCCAGACCGCTGTAAGCCGAATGTCCAAAGCTGAGCATGCCGCCCTGGCCCAGCAGGATGTTGTAGGCCAGGCAGGCGATGATCGCGATGCCGATCTGGGTCAGCATCGTTTGCGCCAGACCGCTGGTCCAGATCACCGGTGCGACCAGCAGCGCCAGCGCGAAAAAGCCCCAGATCAGCCAGCGACCGACGTTATAGGGTTTGAAATGGAAATTGGGGCCGGCATGCGGCGTTCGGGTGACAGCCATCTCAGTCCTCCCTCGTGCCGAGCAGACCCTTGGGTCTGAAAATCAGGATCAACACCATCAGCAGATAGGGCAAGGTTGGCGCCACCTCAGGCAGGCGCAGGCGCAGGATCGGATAGAGCGGGGTTTTCGGCCCGACTGCCCAGCCGAAATCGTTGAGCAACGAGGCCAGCGAGACATCGACCGTCAGCGGCAACGTTTGCAGCAGGCCGATCAGGATCGAACCGGCAAAGGCGCCCGACAGGGATCCGATGCCACCGACGACCACGACGACGAAGATGATCGGACCGACGACGACAGCCATCGAAGGCTCGGTGACAAAGGTGAAGCCGCCGATCACGCCGGCCAGCGCCGCCAGCGCGCAACCGCTGCCGAAGACCAGCATCAGCACCGCGGGTACGTTATGCCCCAGGGATTCGACCATCTCGGGATGAGTCAGTGAGGCCTGGATCACCAGACCGATGCGGGTGCGGGTCAGCAGCAGCCAGAGTGCCAGCAACATCAGCAGCGCCACACCCATCATGAACAAACGGGTGATCGGAAAGGTCGAGCAGGCGGCAATGTCGCACAGGCCGGGCGGCTTGCCGCCCCAAGCGAACAGCAGACCCTGCAAGGGATGCTGGATGATCGTGAAGGCGCTGCCCTGCAGCGATGGCGGTGGCACAAATGGGACGGCGATGCGACCCCAGGTCAGCTGCACCAATTCGAGCAACACATAGGAGATGCCGAAGGTGATCAGCAGTTCGGGCACATGCCCGAACTTGTGCACGCGACGCAGCGCGAACCGCTCGAAGCCCGCGCCGAACAAGCCAACCAGCAAGGGCGCAGCGAACAGCGAAGGCCAGAAGCCGATCACACCGACCAGGCTGTAAGCGACAAATGCCCCCAGCATGTAAAAGCTCGCGTGAGCGAAGTTCAGCACACCCATCATGCTGAAAATCAAGGTCAGGCCCGAACTGAGCATGAACAACAGCAAACCGGAGGACAGTCCGTTCAGGACATTGATGAAGATTTGATCCACTTACGCTCGAAAAAAATACTCAGGTAAAACCCGGTCAGCGCGGATGCGGCCGTGGCGAATTGCGCCGTCAAACTGCGCCGTTAAACGCTCATATCCACCCACGCCTCCGCCAACGCCAGCGGGTCAGGCCGAACTTGCGTCCGGCTTGCACCACTGGTGAGGTCAACGCAAGGCTTGCCGGCGTTCAGGGACGCTTCATATCGCAGGATGTCGGCGTGCTCGAGACATAAGGTTCATAGGTCTTGACCGGCGCCAGCGTATAGCCGGTGTTCTCCGGGCTATAGGGGTACTTCTTGCTGGCCTTTTCCCAGACGGTCATGTAGAGCGTTTGCTGCAACTGATGGTCAGCCTTGCGCATTTGCACTTCGCCATTGAAGCTCTTGACTGACAAACCTTCCAGCGCCGCCGCCACCTTGATCGGGTCGGTTGACTTGGCATTGGCCATCGCCTGGCTCAGCATGGTGTAGATGTGGATGATGCTGTCGGTGTAGAAGTCATCCTTGAACTTGGCTTTGTACTCGTTGCTCCAGACATCCATCTGGCCGCCCATGTTGTAGTGGCCATAGCCGATCTGGTAGACGCGGCCGGCCCCACTCGCACCAATCGCCGTTGGCGTGCCCGAAGTGCTGGTGTAGTAGGTGAAGAACTTGCCGTTATAGCCGGCCTCATTGGCGGCTTTGATCAGCAAACCCAGATCCGAACCCCAGTTGCCGGTGATCACCGTATCGGCGCCACTGGCCTTGATCTTGGCCACATAGGGTGCGAAATCGCGCACCTGGGCGATCGGGTGCAATTCCTCGCCTACCACCTTGATGTCAGGACGCTTCTGGGTCAGCAGGTCCTTGGCATATTTGGCCACCTGATGACCATGGGCGTAGTTCTGGTTCAGCAGATAGACCTTCTTGATGTCGGCCTGATCCTTCATGAAGGTCGTCATCGCCTCCATCTTCATCGAAGTATCGGCATCGAAGCGGAAATGCCAATAGCTGCATTTGCTGTTGGTCAGATCAGGGTCGACAGCCGAATGGTTCAGGTAAACGACTTCCTTGCCGGGGTTGCGCTCGTTGTGCTTGTTGACTGCGTCCAGCAAGGCGGCGGCGACGCCCGAGCTGTCGCCCTGGCTCACATAGCGTATGCCTTGGTCGAGGGCGGATTTGAAGGCGTTCAGCGTCTCAGCCGGGCTGAGCTTGTTGTCGAAGACGACCAGTTCGAACTTGACTCCGGCCGGATTGCTCTTGTTGAACTTTTCCTGCATGAACTGGAAGCTCTTCACCTGGTTCTGGCCCACAGGCCCGAGCAGACCCGACAGCGGGTCGATGAAGGCGATTTTGACCGTTTCACCCTTCTGGGCGAACGCGGCTCCGGCACACAAACTCAAGGCTGCGGCCAGGGCGATCAAGGTAGGTTTCTTGTTGCTGTTCATCGTTGTCTCCAACTGGTTTTTGAGGGGGTAAGGAAAAGATCTATGCAATCCGAACGGTAATTCAAACAGAGGCGGCCCGACTCGGGGACTTACCCGAGGACAGAACCAAAAATTCGCTCAAACTGGGGGCAAGCCGGGCAATCGGTAGGCCCTGAACTGGTCGCGCAACTTGAGCTTCTGGATCTTGCCGGTCGCAGTATGTGGAATTTCCGTGACGAAAACCACATCGTCCGGGATCTGCCATTTGGGAATCTGACCTTCAAAAAATTCCAGTAACTGTTCGCGGCTGACTTCCGCCTCGGGCTTCTTGATCACCACCAGCAGCGGACGTTCGTCCCATTTCGGATGCGCGCAGGCGATCACTGCCGCCTCGAACACCGCCGGATGGGCCATCGCGATATTCTCGAGTTCGATCGAACTGATCCATTCGCCGCCGGACTTGATCACGTCCTTGCTGCGGTCGGTGATCTGCATGAAACCATAGCTGTCGATGGTGGCGACATCACCGGTCGGGAACCAGCCCGGCTGGCCGTTCAGGCTGACCAGCGGCGACCCGGTCTGGCCAAAGTAATTCT
This sequence comes from Burkholderiales bacterium, assembly GCA_947446685.1. GTDB lineage: Bacteria > Pseudomonadota > Gammaproteobacteria > Burkholderiales > Burkholderiaceae_C > Paucibacter_A. The sequence continues at coordinate 300 of CANFIC010000236.1, read as the reverse complement.
TGATCACCCAGGGGCCGCGCACCAGCAAATTGCCCGAGCTGACACCGTCCCATGGCAGCTCATTGCCCTCGTCGTCGCTGACCGCCATGTCGACACCGTAGACCACCTTGCCCTGCTTTTCCAGTAGTCGGCGCTGCGCTTCGGCCGGCAAGCTCATTTGCCTTGCAGTCAACTTCGACAAGGTGCCGAGCGGTGACATTTCGGTCATGCCCCAGGCATGAATGACCTCGACGCCGAAGTCATCCTGCAGCGTGCGCATCATCGCCGGCGGGCAGGCCGCGCCGCCGATCACCGTGCGTT
>CANFIC010000235.1 GCA_947446685.1 Burkholderiales bacterium | reverse complement strand
TGCCGGCCCGGACTTGCAGGATCCGCCGCTGCTTTTGCCGTCGCGCCTGCTGCTGTCCTGGTATGCCCAGCTTGGCGAGGCCGCGCCGCCGCTGCGCGCCGGTGAACGTTGGCAATTGCTGGTGCGGCTGAAGCGCCCCCATGGTTTGATGAATCCGCATGGCTTCGACTACGAACTATGGCTGTTCGAGCAGGACTTGCGCGCCACTGGCGTGGTGCGTCCGGGTGTCATGCGCCGCCTCGAGGCTGCACCGCTCTGGTCGCTTGACCGCTGGCGCCAGAGTCTGCGCGAGGCCTTGCAACGCGAGGTGACTGATGCTTCGGTTGCCGGGGTACTGGCGGCATTGAGCCTGGGCGATCAGGCGGCGATCGCGCGCAGCGACTGGGCCCTGTTTCGCGACACCGGCGTCGCCCATCTGATGAGCATCAGCGGCTTGCATGTGACGATGTTTGCCTGGCTGGCGCAATGGCTGGTTGGCCGGCAATGGCGGCGCAGCGCCAGGCTATGCCTGCGCTGGCCGGCGCCTACCGTGGCGCGCTGGTCTGGCGTGCTGGCAGCCTTTGCTTATGCGATGTTCTCGGGCTGGGGCGTGCCGTCGCAGCGTACCGTCTGGATGCTGCTGAGTCTGGCGCTGTTGCGGGCGTTAGGGCTGCGCTGGCCCTGGCCGATGTGTTTGCTCGCGTCGGCAGTCATCGTCACCGCCATCGATCCGTTTGCAATCAGCCAGGCGGGTTTTTGGCTCAGTTTTGCCGCAGTGGGCTTGTTGATGGCCAGTGGCAATGAAGCCGTTGCGCCGCACGGCATCAAAGCCCATTTGCTGGCCGGTTTGCGCAGCCAATGGGTGGCCACCATCGGGCTGGCGCCGCTGAGCCTGCTGTTTTTTCAGCAGATCTCGCTGGTCGGTCTGTTCGCCAACCTGCTGGCGATTCCGCTGGTCAGCTTTGTCATTACGCCCTTGGCGTTGTGTGGTGCGCTGCTGCCTGGCTTGTGGTCCTGGGCAGAATTTTGCGTGCAGGGCTTGATGGCTTATCTGCATGGGCTCGCGGCCTTGCAAGGCGCTGTCTGGATCTTGCCGGTGGCGCCGGTCTGGGCGCAACTGGCCGGCTTGGCCGGTGGTGCGCTGCTGATTTTGCCCTTGCCATGGCGCTTGCGCGCCTGTGGGTTGGCCATGTTGCTGCCCTTGCTCTGGCCGTCACCCATGCGGCCACCGGCGGGTGAATTCGAGTTGCTTGCGGCCGACATCGGCCAGGGCAATGCGGTCTTGCTGCGTACAGCAGGCCATCAGATGCTGTACGACAGCGGGCCGCAATTTGCGCCCGGCATCGACGCCGGCCAGCGTGTGCTGTTGCCATTGATGCGCGCGATCGGCGTGACCAGGCTGGACCTGCTCTTGCTCAGCCATCGCGACATGGACCATATCGGCGGCGCTGCCTCGGTGCTGGCCGGGATACCGGTCGATCTGCTGCAAAGTTCGCTGGGGCCCGAGCAGCAGTTGATTCCGGTCTGGCCGCGTCAGCGCAACTGCGAACAGGGCCAGAGCTGGGAATGGGATGGCGTGCGCTTCGAACTGCTGCACCCGCGCCGGTCTGACTATGAGTCGCCGTTGAAGAGCAACGCGATGTCCTGTGTGTTGCGCATCCGCAGCCTGAGTTCGGGTCGATCGGCCTTGCTGGCCGGCGACATCGAAGCCCCGCAGGAGTTGGCGTTGGTCGAGCGTTATCCCAAGGAGGCGCTGCGCAGCGAGGTGCTGCTGGTGCCGCACCATGGCAGCAAGACTTCGTCGAGCGAAGTTTTTCTCGACGCGGTCGCACCGCAGCGGGCCATGGTCCAGGCGGGTTACCGCAACCGCTTCGGCCATCCGGCGCCAAGCGTGCTGGCGCGCTATCAGGACCGCCAGGTGCAGTTGTTCATCTCGCCCGACTGCGGGGCTTGGCGCTGGCAAAGCGCGGACGGTAGCTGGCAATGCCAACGCCAGCTGGATATGCGTTATTGGCAGTATCGGCCGGGTCCGGCAGCGCAGGATTTCGGGCCCTGGCTGGAGGAGGCGCTGCCACTGCCGCCTTGATTGGCCCGCGACGCTTGGCGGCTTACCTGGCCTGGCGCAGCTGGACCAGACCCTGACCCAGCTCGATCACAGCGAAAGCGTAATAGCTTGACCAGTTGTAACGCGTCAAGGCATAGAAGTTGGTGGTGCCCAGGCTGAAGCTCGGCGCCGCGCGGCCATTCTGCAATTCGACCACTGCCAGCAGGCCGTCATGCTCCAGCGCCGCTTCGGAAATCACCGCGCCTAATTGCTGCAGTTGTGCGGCCGTGAAGCTGGGCAGGATGTCGGGCGCCAGCAGCTGCGCGCGTGCGCTGGTCGCCATCGGCATCGCCAGGCTGTAATGGGTCGGCATACCGCGCTGCCAGCCATGCTGGACCAGATAGTTGGCGACGCTGCCGATCGCGTCGGCCGGGCTGTTGACCAGGTCGACATGGCCGTCGCCGTCGAAGTCGATGGCATAGCGGGTCCAGCTTCCCGGCATGAACTGCGGCCAACCGATGGCCCCGGCATAGCTGCCTTTGACGGCCAGCGGGTCGAGCCCTTCTCGGTGGCAGAGCTTCAGGAACTCGACCAGTTCGCCGCGAAAATAGGCGCTGCGATCGCTGCGGCCGGCAGGGAAGTCAAAGCCCAGCGTGGCCAGCGCATCGAGCGTTCTGAAGCCGCCGGTGATCTGACCGTAAAAAGTTTCAACGCCGATCAAGCCGGCGATCAATGCCGCGGGCACACCATAGATCGCCTCGGCTCGCGCCAACGCGCCTTCGTTCTGTTCCCAGAAAGCCAGGCCGGCGCGCAGCCGCCTAGGTTCGATGAAGCGCGCCCGGTAAGCGGCCCAATCCTTGGCCTGGCCAGCCGGCGCCGGCATGATCAGCTTCTGCACTACGGGCAGGCTCCTGGCTTGAGCCAGTTGTGACTGCAACAGGTCAACATCCCAGCCTTGTTCGGCAGCCAGCGCAGCGCCGAAGCGCATCAGGTCGGCGCGCGCGCCGAAGGCTTGCGGCTCGGCGACCTTGACTTTCTTGCGTGGCGCGGCCTCGATCGCGCCGGACAGCAGCAAGGCGCCGACCAGCATCGCCACTGTCTTGCCCGGGATGATCGTGATAATCTGCGCCCGCAAGGTCAGCGATGGAGTTTTCGACAATTGTTGGGGATCCATTGTTCTGACAATAGCTCAAAAACAGATCAACAGCTCGCGGCCTTGCCGTCGGCATGAAATCAACGACCTATGCCCACTGCCTATATCAGCCACCCCGACTGCCGCCGGCATGACATGGGGCGCGGCCATCCTGAATGCCCGCAACGCCTTGACGCGATTGAGGACTGGCTGCTTGCCAGCGGTATCGAGCTGGCGTTGCAACGCGTTGAAGCCCCCGAGGTCCGCCTCGAAGATGTCGAATTGGCCCATACGCATGGCTACGTATCGGAATTGGCCGAAACGCTGCGAGCCTGCGCCGAAAGCGGGCTCTCCCATGCCTTCGACCCTGATACTTCAGCCAACGAACATACCTGGTCGGCGGTGTCACATGCAGCCGGTGCAGCGGTCAAGGCCACCGAGATGGTGCTCGATGGCGAGGTGGCCAACGCCTTTTGCGCCGTGCGCCCACCCGGCCACCATGCCACGCGCAACAAGGCGATGGGTTTCTGCTTTTTCAACAGCGTCGCGATTGCTGCCCGCTATGCGCTGGATCGGCGCGGCCTGCAGCGTGTGGCGATCGTCGATTTCGATGTCCACCATGGCAACGGCACCGAAGACATCATTGCCGGCGACGAGCGCGTGCTGATGGTCAGCATCTTCCAGCATCCGCTGTACCCGTACAGCGGCGCAGTACCCCAGGGCGAGAACATGGTCAATGTGCCGGTTCCGGCTTACACCAGGGGCCCGGAGGTCCGCGCCATGATCGAGGCGATGTGGCTGCCGGCCTTGGAGCGTTTCAAGCCCGAGATGATCTTCATCTCCGCCGGCTTCGATGCACACCGCGAAGACGATCTGGGCCAGTTGGGTCTGGTGGACTCCGACTATGAATGGATGACCCGGCGTATCAAGGAAGTTGCCTTGCGCCATTCACAGGGACGGATCGTCTCCTGTCTGGAAGGCGGCTACAACCTTGGCGCCTTGTCGCGCAGTGTCGGTCTGCATCTGCGCGTGCTGGCTGGTATTTGAAGGCTGTGGCGAGCCGAACCTGATGAACCATTTGCTGAGCCTTGGCGAGTTGCAGTCGCAGGCCGTCGCGCTGCTCGAACCTGCCGGGCTGATCGAGGCAGTCGTCTTGCTGGCCTGCTTGCTGCTGGCATGGCTTTTTGTGGCTGGCCTGCATCGTCATCTGAAACATCGAGCGGTTTCGGTGCTGTTTGGCCGTCACGTGGCTGATGGTGTGCTGTTTCCGGGGCTGGCTTTGCTGCTGGTCGTCGGTGCGCGCGGTCTGCTGCCAAGCCTGGGAGCTTCAGCGGTGTTGTTCAAGCTGGCCCTGCCGGTGCTGCTTTCGCTGCTCGTAATCAGATTCACATTGCGGGTGCTCGGCGCAGCCCTGCCGCAATCGGGCTTGCTCGAGTTGGCGGGGCGCAGCGTTCCCTGGCTGGCCTGGACTGCTGCGTTGTTGTGGATCACCGGCGCTTTGCCGGTCATTCTTGAAGAGTTGGAAAAGATCAACCTGAAGATCGGCGCCGCGCATATCTCGCTGCGCAATCTGATCGAAGGTTCACTGACGGCCATCATCGTGCTGGTGCTGGCGCTGTGGCTGTCGTCGGTGATCGAATCGCGCTTGCTGCGCGGCAGCAGCAATTTGGACTTTTCGCTGCGCAAGATCGCCGCCAACGCGACCCGCGCCTTGCTCTTGTTCGTCGGCCTGTTGTTCGCCTTGTCAGCGGCCGGCATCGATCTGACCGCGATCGGTGTGCTCGGCGGCGCGGTCGGCGTTGGCATCGGCTTTGGCATGCAAAAGCTGGCGGCCAACTATGTCTCCGGGTTTGTGATCCTGGCTGAACGCAGCTTGCGCATCGGCGACATCGTCAAGATCGATGGCTTTGAAGGCCGCATCAGCGACATCAAGATGCGCTACACGGTGATCCAGGCCCTGGACGGCCGCGAAGCGATTGTTCCGAACGAAATACTGATCGGCCAACGGGTCGAAAACTCGTCGCTGGCCGACCCCAAGGTGCGACTCCAGACTGCGCTTCAAGTGGCTTATGCCACCGATCTGGATGCCTTGCTGCCGCAACTGGTTGAAGCGCTCAATGAGGTGCCGCGGGTCCTTGCCGATCCGGCGCCGATGGTGCATCTGAGCAAGTTCGCAGCCGACGGGCTGGAGCTGAGTTTGTATTTCTGGATCGGCGACCCTGAGAATGGACAGAACAATGTCCACTCTGATGTCAACCTGGCGCTGCTGCGCCGACTCAATCTGCTCGGGGTGGAAATTCCGTTTCCGCAGCGGGTGCTGCACGGCGCGGCGCTGGCGCCTTAGCCAGGACTTGGATCGGCCGGTCTTGTGGCCGCCAAACCGTTGTCGAAATGGGCGCGCATCAGTCTGGCGCAAGCCGGGGCGTCACGGCTTGTCAAGGCGGCCAGCAGGGCCCGGTGTTCTTTCAGCGATTCGTCGATCCGGCCCTGCTTGAACAGCGATAAATGCCGGTTCAGCTTCATCATGCGGCGCAGGTCGTTGACGATCTGCTGGCGCCAGCGGTTGCCTTCGATCTCCAGCAAATGCAGGTGAAAGCGTTCGTTGGCTGCAAAAAAAGCTTCGCGCTGCCCGAGTTGTTGCTCGAGTTCGGCATGCAGGCCTTCCAGTTCAAGCAACTGTTCGGCGCTGGCGGTTTCGGCCACCTTGGCAGCCGCGTCGCTTTCAAGCAAGGCCAGCAACTGATAGGCCTCCTGTACATCGCGGGCCGACATTTCGGTCACATAAGCGCCACGCCGCACCTTCATGGTCACCAGGCCTTCGGCCGCCAGCACCTTTAGCGCCTCGCGCAGTGGCGTGCGGCTGATGCCCAGCTCAGCGCATTGCTTGAG
>CANFIC010000234.1 GCA_947446685.1 Burkholderiales bacterium | reverse complement strand
GCGCATGAGCTTGTTGAGCACCACGCTCGACTACGCCGACATCGGCCAGGCCGATCTGGTGATCGAGGCGGTGTTCGAGGAAATCGGCGTCAAGCAAACCGTTTTCAAGCAACTCGACGCGGTGATGAAGCCTGGCGCGATCCTGGCCAGCAATACCTCGACCCTCGACGTCAACGCGATCGCCAATTTCACCCAGCGCCCGCAAGATGTCGTCGGTATGCATTTCTTCAGCCCGGCCAATGTGATGAAGCTGCTTGAGGTGGTGCGCGGCGCGGCCACGGCCAAGGATGTGCTGGCCACCGTGATGGCGCTGGCCAAGAAGATCAAGAAGACAGCGGTCGTTTCGGGTGTCTGCGACGGCTTCATCGGCAACCGCATGATCGAGCAGTACAGCCGTCAAGCGGGTTTTCTGCTCGACGAAGGTTGCTCGCCGGCCCAGGTCGACCGCGCAGCCGAGAAGTTCGGCTTCGCCATGGGCCCGTTCCGCATGGGCGACCTGGCCGGCAACGACATCGGCTGGGCGATCCGCAAGCGCCGCTATCTGGAAAAACCCAATTTGCATTATTCGAAGAGCGCCGACCGCCTCTGTGAACTCGGCCGCTATGGCCAGAAGACCGGTGCCGGTTGGTACGACTACCAAGTGGGCAAGCGCGATGCGATCCCGTCAACCGTGGTGGCTGACTTGCTCGACAAGCACCGCGCTGCGCTGGGCATCACGCCGCGCAAGATTAGCGATGAAGAAATCGTCCAGCGTCTGGTTTATGCGCTGGTCAACGAAGGCGCGCATCTGCTCGAAGAGGGCATCGCACAGCGCGCATCGGACATCGACATGGTCTACCTCGCTGGCTATGGTTTCCCGATGTGGCGCGGCGGGCCGATGCGCTATGCCGATCAGGTCGGTCTGTTCAATGTTGTGCACAGCATGAAGCGCTTCGCCGCGAACCCGCTCGACGATGCCAAGTTCTGGCAGCCCGCACCCATGCTGGCCCGTCTGGCTGCCGCGAGCAAGACTTTTTCCTAAAGCGATTCAGGCGAGAACCCATTATGAGCAAAGCAGTCATTGTTTCCACCGCACGCACGCCCTTGTCCAAGAGCTGGAAGGGCGCATTCAACCTGAGTCATGGCGCCACGCTGGGCGGCCATGCGGTGCGCGCCGCAGTCGACCGCGCCGGCATTGCCGACAGCGATGTCGAGGATGTGCTGATGGGCTGCGCCTTCCCGGACGGTGCCACCGGCAACAACATCGCGCGCCAGATTGCGCTGCGCGCCGGGATGCCGATTTCGGTCTCGGGCCTGACCCTCAATCGGTTCTGCTCGAGCGGCTTGCAGACGATCGCGCTGGCGGCACAACGCATCATCGCCGGCGAGGGTGATGTCTATGTCGCGGGTGGTGTCGAGAGCATCTCCTGCGTTCAAAACGAAACCAATCGCCATATGGCAGCCGACCCCTGGCTGGCCCAGCACAAGCCCGAGGTCTATTGGTCGATGCTGCAGACGGCTGAGACCGTCGCCAAGCGCTACAACATTGCGCGTGAGCGGATGGACCAGTACGGCGCAGCCAGCCAGCAAAAGGCTTGCGCGGCGCAGGCTGCTGGTTTGTTCACGGCCGAGATCGCACCGATCACGGTGACGATGGGCGTGGTCGACAAGGTCCGCGGCATGACGACCAAGGAAGTCACGGTCAGCGTCGACGAAGGCCTGCGCGAAGGCACGACTTATGAGGGCATCAAGGATCTGCGACCAGCCTTGCCCGGTGGCGTGATTTCAGCCGGCAATGCCAGCCAGTTTTCCGACGGTGCCGGCGCCTGCGTGCTGACCAGCGAAAGCTATGCCTCGGCCCATGGCTTGCAGCCGCTGGGTCGTTTCCTCGGCTTCGCGGTGGCTGGTTGTGAGCCCGACGAGATGGGCATCGGCCCGGTCTATGCGATCCCGAAAGTTCTCAAGCGCCTCGGCTTGACTGTTGCCGACATCGACCTGTGGGAGTTGAACGAGGCATTTGCCGTGCAAGTGCTGTACTGCGCCGACAAGCTCGGCATTCCGATGGACCGTTTGAACGTCAATGGCGGCGCGATCGCAGTCGGCCATCCTTACGGTGTCTCGGGCCAACGCCTGACCGGCCATGCCCTGATCGAAGGCCGGCGCCGCGGTGCCAAGAAGGTCTGCGTGACGATGTGCATCGGCGGCGGCATGGGGGCCGCGGGCATTTTCGAGGTTCTCTGAATTCCCGGATTTGATCGATTGATTGCGGGAGTTGCCTTGCGCCAGACCCTTGATTTTCTGCTCGACGACTGGCTCAAGGTCCAGCAGTTGACCGTTCGTGAGCGCTTTGCCGACCATTCGGCCGAGACCTTCGCCGCCGTGCTCGATACCTGCGAAAAAATCGCTCGCGAGAAATTTGCGCCGGTCAATCGCCTGCTCGATACCGAAGAGCCGCGCTTCGACGGCGAACGCGTCCATTTGCCCGCGGCGACCCACCATGCAGTGGCCGCCTATGTCGATTCGGGCATGCTCGCCGCCAGCCAGGATTACGAGCAGGGTGGCATGCAATTGCCATGCGTGATTGAGATGGCAGCGAATGCCTTCTTCAGCAAGGCCAGCGTCTCGATTGGCGGCTACGCGATGCTGACCAACGGCAATGCGAACCTGCTGATGGCCCATGGCACAGCTTTGCAGCGCGAGGTCTTTGCCCGGAATGAATTCGCCGGGCGCTGGTTCGGCACGATGTGCTTGAGCGAGCCGCAGGCCGGCAGTTCCTTGTCCGATGTGGCGACCCGTGCCGAGGCCGATGGCGCTGACTTTGCCACCGACCCGCTGGGACCGCGCTTTCGGCTGCGCGGCAACAAGATGTGGATTTCAGCTGGCGAACATGAGCTGAGCGACAACATCATCCATTTGGTGCTGGCGAAGATTCCGGGCGCCGACGGCAAATTGCTGCCGGGCACGCGCGGCATCTCGCTGTTCATCGTGCCCAAGAAAATGGTCGATGCGCAGGGCTTGCTGACCGGTGAGCGCAACGATGTGGCGCTGGCGGGGCTCAATCACAAGCTCGGTTATCGCGGCACCACCAACTGTCTGCTGAATTTCGGCGAAGGTAAATTTCAACCGGGCGGCCAGGCGGGTGCCATCGGCTATCTGGTGGGGCAGCCAGGCGAAGGCCTGAAATGCATGTTCCACATGATGAACGAGGCGCGGGTTGGCGTCGGCATGGGTGCCGTCATGCTCGGTTACGCCGGCTACGAGGCGAGCCTGGCTTATGCGCGGCAGCGCCTGCAGGGCCGGCCGATGGGTGTGGGCGGCAAGGACGCGACGCAGCCGCAACTGCCGATCATCGAACATGCCGATGTCAAGCGCATGCTGCTGGCGCAGAAGAGTTATGTCGAGGGCGGCTTGGCGCTGGAGTTGTTCTGCGCGCGCTTGATCGACGAGCTCCACACCGGGCAGCCCGAGCAAGCCAGCCAGGCCGGCGTCTTGCTGGAAGTGCTGATCCCGATCGCCAAGAGCTGGCCCAGCGAATGGTGCTTGGAGGCCAACAGCCTGGCGATCCAGGTGCTCGGTGGCTATGGCTACACGCGCGACTTTCCGGTCGAACAATATTGGCGCGACAACCGGCTGAACATGATCCACGAAGGCACGCATGGCATCCAGGCGATGGATCTGCTCGGTCGCAAGGTGGTGATGAATGGCGGCTCGGCGCTGCTGATGCTGGCGGACAGGATCGGCAAGACGATTGCGGCCGCGGGCCAGGACGCTGAACTGGCAGAAGCGGCGCAGGCCTTGGGCCAGGCCTTGGCCAGCGTTGTGGCCGCAACCCGCGGCGCCTGGGCCAGCGGCAAACCTGAAGAAGCGCTGGCCAATGCCACGCCCTATCTGCAGGCTTTCGGCCATCTGGTGCTGGCCTGGGTCTGGCTTGACGTAACGCTGCTGGCCGGAACCGGCAGCGACTTTGCGCAGGGCAAGCGCGCCGCAGCCCGCTATTTCTTCGCCTATGAATTGCCCAAGATCGACGCCTGGCTGGCCGTGGTGGCAAATCGCGAGCCTTTGTGCCGCGAGATGCAGGACAGTTGGTTCTAGGCGCTGATGGACAAACGCTGGCTGGGCCGGATCGAAGCCCTGGTCTGGGTCTTGATTTATGGCGGCATGCTGAGCGGCACGCTGGGTTTGTTCATGCTGCAAGGCAGCGGTGGGCTTGCCTTGTTGGTGGCCGGCGGTATTGCCATCGTGCTGGGTATTTTGCTGATCTGGCTGCGTTCGCGTTGGCCCTGAATTGATGACCTTGATGGGGAATGAGATGAAAAAATCTGTACATGAATTGTTTGATTTGACCGGCCAGGTTGCCCTGGTGACCGGTGGGTCGCGCGGCTTGGGTCTGCAGATCGCCGAGAGTCTGGGCGACGCTGGTGCCAGAATCATGCTGAGCTCACGCAAGGCCGCTGACCTCGAACAGGCCGTGGCGCATTTGCAGGCGCGCGGCATCGACGCCAGTTGGATCGCGGCCGATGCCGCCGATGAGGAACAGGCCCGCGGCGTTGTCACGCAGACCCTGCAGCGCCTCGGCCAAATTGACATCTTGGTCAACAATGCCGGCGCTTCGTGGGGCGCTCCGGCCGAGGATCATCCGCTGGAAGCCTGGGACAAGGTGATGAACCTGAATATCCGCAGCCTTTTTGTATTCGCACAGGCGGTGGCCAAGGCCAGCATGATTCCGCGCCGCCATGGCCGCATCATCAATATCGCATCGATTGCCGGCCTCTCCGGCAATGCCACCAAGATGAAGACGATCGCCTACAACACCAGCAAAGGTGCGGTGGTCAATTTCACCCGTGCGCTGGCCGGCGAATGGGGTGAATATGGCATCACGGTGAATGCTTTGGCGCCCGGATTTTTCCCCAGCAAAATGACCAAGGGACTGCTCGCTGCGCTCGGCGAAGACAAGCTGGCGGCTGCAGCGCCGCTGCGCCGTATCGGTGACGATGAGGATCTGAAGGGCGCAGCGCTGCTGTTCGCTTCGCGGGCCGGCAAACACATCACCGGTCAGATCCTGGCCGTTGACGGCGGCGTCAGCGCGATCCATGGGGCTTGAGATGAAACCAAAACGCGGGCCAATGCAGTTCCCGGTGCATATCCCCTTCATCGAGCAACTGGGCCTTGAACTGCACAGCCTCGGCGACGGCGAGTCAGACCTGCGCGTCGATCTGACCGACGCCCATATGAACGCCTGGTCAGTCGCCCATGGCGGCGTCATCATGACCTTGCTCGACGCTGCGATGGCCCATGCCGCGCGCAGCATTCACCGCGATCAGCCCGATTTCGGCCCAGGCGTGGTCACCATCGAGATGAAGACCTCCTTCATGCGGCCGGGGGAAGGCAAGTTGCGCGCGGCCGGCAAATTGCTGCACCGGACCGCGACTCTGGCGTTTTGTGAGGGCTCGATCTTTGGTGGCGATGGCAAGCTCTGCGCCCATGCCACCGGCACCTTCAAGTACATGAGAGCCGTGCCCGGCCGCGACCGCAGTCTGAAGGTGTTGCCGCAGGCCTGATGCCGGCGCTCAATCGAGCTTGACGCCGAGCCGGGTGACGATCTTGTTCCATTGTTCGATTTCATGGCTCACGATCGTCGCAAAAGCTGCGGCACTGCCGCCGGCCGCTGACGCGCCGTCAACTTCCAGCTTCGCCGGCGTTTCCTTCAGCGCCAGGACCTTGTTGACTTCCAGGTTGACGCGATTGACGATCTCGAGCGGCAGCCCTTTGGGGCCGATCAAGCCGTACCAGAGCGTCACGTCATAGCCCTTGTAGCCTGACTCAGCGATCGTCGGGATGTCGGGCAAAGCCGGGATGCGCTTGGCGCTGGTGACCGCAAGCGCACGCAACTTGCCAGCTTTGACCAGCGGCAAGGCGCTGGCCGTGGCGGCGAAATACAGGTCGACTTGAGCGCCGAGCAGGTCGTTCAAAGCCGCGCCGCCGCCCTTGTAGGGAATATGGTTCATCTGGAAGCCCGCCATGTCGGCAAACAGCGCAGCACCCAGATGCAGGGCGCTGCCCTGGCCCGACGAGGCATAGCTGAGT
>CANFIC010000233.1 GCA_947446685.1 Burkholderiales bacterium | reverse complement strand
CGTCTTCTCGACCACCGACTGCGCCCATTGCCCAGCCGTGTTGAGTCAGCTGGCGCAAAGCCCCTTGCGCCGACGCGCCCAGTTGATCGCCGTCGTGATGGACCTGGCACCGGGCGAGGCCGATGCCGCTCTGCTCGGCAATGCCCATTACCAGCTGGCTGACCGCTTGATGGCATTCGACGGCCAGGCGCCAGCCTTGCGGTATGGCGTCAACAAGAGCTGGCGCGGTGTCACGCCCTATTTGCTGCTGTTCAAGCCGGGCGCCCCGCCGCAATGGGTCACCGGCCCGCCCTCCGACGCGCAGCTGTTACGCTGGGCGAAGGCCAAGTGAACCCGGGTCCGGCCCGCGATCCCCTGGGCGGGTAATGCCGGGTTCTCTGCGGCAACAGGGCGAAGCAAAATCGAATTGAATCAAGTGATGTACACCCCAGCACAAAGGGACCCCATGAAAGCAAGAAAAATTCTTCTGTTGCTCGCGCTGCTTGGTGCAGGCTTGGCGGCCCAGGCGCAAACCTACCCGACCCGCAGCATCAAGCTGATGGTCGGTTTCAGTCCAGGCGGTGGAGTCGACATCAATGCGCGCTTGCTGGCGGTGAAATTGTCCGAATACCTCGGCCAGACCGTGATCGTCGAGAACAAGCCAGGCGCTGGCACCAACATCGCCAACGAGTTCGTCGCCAAGGCAGCACCCGATGGCTATACCCTGCTGTTCAACAGCCCGGCAGTCGCGATCAATATGTCGCTGTACCAGCATCCGCCCTACGATCTGTTGCGTGATTTAGCCCCGGTGTCGATTTTTTCAGCCAGCACCAACATCCTCGTCGTGCCGGCCTCGCTGCCGGTCAAATCGGTGCAGGAGCTGATCAAGTTGGCCCATGACAAGCCGGGCACGCTGAACTATTCATCGGCCGGATCGGGCAGCACCCAGCATCTGGCGGGCGAGCTGTTCGGTCTGCGCACCAACAGCGAGATCGTGCATGTGCCCTACAAGGGCAGCGCACCGTCGATCACGGCCTTGCTGAGCGGCGATGTCCACATGAGCTTCGTCAATCCGCTGGCTATTGGTGGTTTTGTCAAATCCGGGCGTTTGCGCGCCCTCGCCGTTGCCGGGCCCAAACGCAGCGCGCTGATGCCCGATGTGCCGACGATGAAGGAAGCCGGCGCAGAAGGCGTCGAAGTGCCGCTATGGTTCGGCCTGCTCGCGCCTGCTGCGACACCCAAGGATGTGATCGCGACCCTGGCTGCGGCCGTTGCCAAAGCCGCCAAAGATCCCGAAACCCGCAAGAAACTCGAAGCCCAGGGCGCCGAGCCCGATGGCAATTCACCCGCCGAATTCACCGCATTGCTGCGCAGCGAAGTTGTCAAATGGGCCGAAGTCGTGAAGGTTTCAGGGGCCAAGGCGAACTAGGCAGCATCGGGTTAGGCGCTCTAACTCTGCAAAATCTCGTCGCACCGAGCCAGCCCCTCAGTCCCACGGCGCAACATGGCGGCCGAGTTGCGCGCAAGCGCAGAGTCAGGCCAGATTGAGAGGAACATGCGCTCAGTCTGACCGCTCATTGCCGGCAGATGACTCAAAGCCTGGCTGGCGGCTTGGCGCGGTATTGCCCTTGCATGGCAAGCATCCAGCCTGGGTATTCCGGCGGCAATTTGCTGACATCGTCCAGCGCCAGCAAGTCCTCGGCAGTCAAGGTCAAGGCCGAGGCACCGAGGTTATCGGCCAGTTGTTCGGGCGTTCTGGCGCCAACGATCACGCTGCTGACCTCCTTGCGGCTGAGCAGCCAGGCCAGCGCCACCTGGGCCACGCTGGCCTGGTGGCGCGCAGCGATCGGGCGCATCGCGTCAACCACCTTGAAAGCTCGCGCCTTGTCGACCACCGGGAAATCAAAACTGGCGCGGCGGGCACCTTCCGGGCCCTTGCCGTCGGGCGAGAACTTGCCGCTGAGCAGTCCGCCCGCCAAGGGGCTCCAGACCATCAGGCCAAGCTGCTGATCCTGAATCAGCGGCAGCAACTCGCGCTCAAGGTCGCGGCCGGCAACGGTGTAGTAAGCCTGCACCGTATCGAAACGCGCCCAACGGTTTTTCTCGGAAATCGCCAGGCCTTTCATGATCTGCCAGGCGGCCATATTGCACAGGCCGATATGGCGCACCTTGCCGGAACGGACCATGTCGTTGAGCGTGGCCAGCACCTCTTCGAGCGGCGTGAGCGGGTCGTAACCATGCAACTGGTAGAGGTCGATATGGTCGAGCTGCAAGCGCTTCAGGCTGGCATCGAGCTCGTTCATCAAGTGGTAGCGGGATTGGCCCCGTCCATTGATCTGGGTCTCGCTCATCGGACCATAGGCCTTGGTGGCGACGACGATTTCGTCGCGCGGCAGGCCTTTGATCGCAGCGCCGGTGAGGGTCTCGGACAAGCCCATCGAATACACATTGGCGGTGTCGATGAAGTTCACCCCAGCGTCAAAAGCCTGCTTGACAAGCGTCGTCACCGCCTCCTGGCCCAGGCCGCCCATCACCTTCCAGAAACCCTGGTCACCAAAAGTCATCGTGCCAAGGCACAACTCCGAAACGTAAAGGCCGGTGCGGCCCAGCAGTCGATAGTTCATTGCAGTCCTTCAAGGTTGAAACTGATGCATCCAGGCCGTTTGTCGGCAATCACGATGGTCCGGCTTCACCTTAACAGCAAGCGCCTCAGCGAGTCAGCCACCAGGGCGACAGAAGTCGCAAGAGTTCAATCCGTGAAGGCCTCGCATGACTCTTGCTAAGCTCAGCTCATGAGCTGGCTTGGACATCTACAACTTGACTATCGGCGCGACGCCGAAGGACGCACGATTGCGCTGGACCGGCATGAGGGTCCGCTGCGCGTGCTGCAGCGGCTCTACCCGGAAGGGCCGGGCATTTGTCACCATGTGCTGGTGCATCCGCCGGGCGGCATCGTCGGCGGCGACCGCTTGGTCATCGATGCGAAGCTGACCGAAGGTTGCCATGCCTTGATCACCACGCCGAGTGCCACGCGTTTTTATCGCAGCGCTGGTGAAGTCGCGGCGCAAAGCCTGCATGCCAGCCTGGCCGCCGGGTCGAGGCTCGAATGGCTGCCGCTCGAAACGCTGGTCTATGACGCTGCGCTGGCTGAAAACAGCATGAATTTCGAGATCGCACCCGGGGCCGAAATGCTCGGCTGGGACATGCTGGCGCTGGGTTTGCCTGCCGCCGGCCTGCCCTTCACCCGCGGGCATTACCTGCAGCATCTGCAACTGCCCGGCCGCTGGTTGGAACGTGGCCGGATTTCAGCCAGTGATCATCAACTGCTGAATTCGCCGCTCGGACTGGCCGGCCACAGCGTGCTGGCAACAATTTGGTTTGCTGCCGGCGAAGCCTTGCCGACGCGCCGGCGCGATGCCTTGATCGACGCGGCACGCCACTGCTGCAGCAGCCATGAACTGCGTGCGACGGCCGGCTGCACTTCGCCCGAAGCTGGCGTGATCGTGCTGCGGCTGCTTAGCGACCATGTAGAAACTGCTTTCAATCTGCTGACCCTTGTGCGCGCCGCCTGGCGCGAACTGGCCTGGGGCCTGCCGGCCAACCCGCCGCGGATCTGGCGTTATTGATAGATCGCCCGTCGGTTGAAGATTGGCCCGGGCGCGGATGACAGATTTGTCATTTCCGGCTGCGAAAGAAACCCTAGGATTCAAGTCGTCAAAGCAGGGAATTCGGCCTGCCGGCAAGTTTGATCCTAGAATTTCCTGCGCAACATGACTTACATCAAATCCAGACATATGAATAAATTAAGCAATTTAGTCATTTTACCAGCTTGCATCATCCTGCTCGCTGCTTGTGGCGGCGGCGGTAGCAGCAGCAGCGTGGTCGTGCCAGGCGCACCGTCCTTGACCAGCGTGACCGGCGGCAATGCCCAGGCCACGGCAACATTTTCGGCACCAAGCTCGACCGGCGGCGCCAGCATCAGCGCCTACACGGCGACCTGCACGGCGGGCAGCAGCAGCTTGAACGCCTCCGGTGCAGCCAGCCCGCTGACGGTGACCGGCTTGACCAATGGCACGGCCTACAGCTGCAGCGTGACCGCAAGCAATTCAGCCGGAGTGGGTGCAGCCTCCAGCGCGATGTCGGTCACGCCAACGGCGGTGGTGAGCGTGCCGGGGGCGCCGACCTTGACGACGATGACCGCGGGCAACACCCAGGCCGTCGCCGCATTCACTGCACCAAGCTCCAACGGTGGCGCCAGCATCAGCGCCTACACAGCGACCTGCGCGGCGGGCAGCAGCAACCTGACAGCCTCGGGTGCAGCCAGCCCGCTGACAGTGACCGGCATGACCAATGGCACGGCCTACAGTTGCAGCGTGGCAGCGACCAATTCAGCCGGCAAGGGAGCAGCCTCGAATGCGATTTCGGCCACGCCTTCGACTTCGGTTGCCTCCTGCAGCCAGGCGAACAATTTCCCTGATGTCAGCTTGCGCGCCAATTTCATCGACTACAACCAAGATGGCAAGACCGCTTCGGACAGCAATGCAGCCTTGCAACCGAAAGTCACCGTGACCTGCACCAGCGGGGTGGTCAGCGTGGCCAGCAACGGCGTTCCCAATTTTGATTCGGACGGCATCGGCAAACTCGCGACTGATGTCGTGGCCTTCGTCGTGAACCAGGTGACCTGGAAGTTCAGCGAAACGCCGGCAGTCGCAGCAAGCTCGACGGCATTGAACCTGCTCGGGCCGATCGGCGTGATGGTCAACGGTGTGCAGATTTACGGCCCCAATGAAGCGCCACCGGATTACACCGCCGACCCTTACAAAGCCGGGATCCTGAATTTCTGCGGCGGCCATGTGAACCAATACCATTTCCACTCCTTCCCGGAATGCTTCTTCAACCAGAAGACGCTGGGCGGAGTTTCAACCTTCCTGCCGGCCAAGACGCCGGGCGTGGTGATCGGCTATGCGCTCGACGGATTCGCGATCCTGTCCCCGTACGAAACCTGCACCAGCAGCGATGCCAGTTGCGTCAATGGGGTCAAGGAAATCACCAGCGCCTACAAGTACATCGGCACCGGCGCCTACACCACCGAGAATGCCTGGAACTACAACACCTACCAGGCCAATTACAACGGCAGCACGCTTGACCAATGCAATGGCAAGATTGGCAGCAATGGCAGCTATGCCTATTACGCGACGCGGCAGTTCCCCTATTACATGGGCTGCTACAAAGGCACCAAGACCACCCAATAGGATAGAGAAATGAAACCATGCTGGCTTGTGGTGGCTGCGGCGGCCGCAATCTCATCGCTGTCGCCAGCGGGTGCGGCCGAGGCCCCGGACCATCTGCATCTGAAGGTTGACATCGTGGTCGCCCCTTCGCAGCCGGGAACGCCGGGCGACATCATGGGTATCTATGCCTTCGAATTGCTGCCCTGCGTGGCGGCCAAGGTCGCCGGCCCGGTCAACCCCGGGCTGCTCGAACTGGCGAAAAAGTCGGTCCTGGCCTTGATCCCATCGGCCCAGGCCAACCACCGCGAACATTTCGATGGGCCGGGGGCACGCGAAGTGATGCAGCGTGTGCCGCTCGATCAGGCCAGGCGGGTGCCGCTGGGCAACATCCCCGTCGCTACCGGCTTGAGCTACTGCCGGGTGCGGCTGACTCTGGCGCGGCTGCCATCGACGCAAACCCCGCTGCGCCTGCCCGCCCTGGAAACCAGCGTTTTCATGGCCAGACCGGCCGGACTCGCACCCTTGGCGCTGGGCTATGCCCACCCCTTCGACATGAACCTGGCAAAGCCCTGGAAGCCCTCGACCCAATCAGCCACGCTGACGATCACGCTCGACCCTTCTTTGGCCAAGCCGGTGCTCGCCGATGCAGCGCTGGAGATCGGTGTCTTGAACCGCAAAGCGCTGACGGTGATCGCGGAACGGGCAAAGCTTGAACTGCAGGTCGATACCGGGCCTTGATCGCTCCGAGCCGGTTCAGATCGAAACCAGCGCCTTGACCCCGTCGCGCTGCATGTCGGCGCCGCGCCCACGAGCGACGATCTCGCCGCGCGCCATCACCAGGTATTGATCGGCCAACTTCGCGGCGAAGTCAGATCGGAAGAGCGTCG
>CANFIC010000232.1 GCA_947446685.1 Burkholderiales bacterium | reverse complement strand
TCGAGCAGCTCCGGCGTCGCGTTGTCAATGTCGACTGCGGCCATGATGATCGGGCTGCGCGCCATCTGCTCGCCAACCCGGGTCTGCACCTTGGGCTCGGCACCCAGGGCAAAAAACCAGCGCTTCAAGGTCCTGATGCTGCCGCTGACCTGCATACGCTCGGCGCGTTGGGTCAGTTGCACGCCCTCCGGATGACGCAGGTCGAGTGCCAGTTGTGCCGCACTCTGGTAGCGGCGCTCGGCCTTGACTTCGAGGCAATGCAGGATGATCTCCTGCAGCCAGGGTGGAATTTCGGGGTTGATCGCGCGTGGCGGCACCGGGTCGATATAGAGCCGGCGGCGCAGGCCGCGCACCGAGCCTGGCTGGCCGAAGGGCCGCTCGCCGGTGGCCAGGTGGTAGAGCATCACGCCGAGCGCAAACAGGTCGCTGCGCGGGTCATTGCGGACGAACTGCACCTGCTCGGGCGACATATAGGGCCCGGTGCCCATCGGCAGTGAAAATTCTTCTTCCAGCAGATCGGGCAGATGGTCATGGCGCGACAAGCCGAAGTCCACCAGCACTGCCTCGCCGGTCGCCTTGAACATGATGTTGCTGGGCTTGACATCAAGGTGAACGACGTTCTGTCGGTGCAGTGACTGCAGCGCGTCTGCAACCCTGGCGCCGATCTCAGTGACTTCATGCAGCGGAAGTGGCGCCACATCGAAGCGCGGCCGCAGCGACTGGCCCTGAATCCGCTCCATCACGATATAGGCCTGGCGTGTCCAATCGCCGCGGGCGACGAAGCGCGGCACATGAGGGCCGGTCAGCAGCGGCATCAGCATCTGCTCGACCTCGTAGCCGACGATGGTGGCCGGATCTTCGCCGCCCTTGATGCGCGGCACCTTCATGATCAGCGGGAAATCTTCTCCGGGCGGCGGGCTGTCCAGCCGGCTGACGCGCCAGAGATTGGCCATCCCGCCCTGATGCAGGCGCTCTTCAAGGCGAAAGCCGTCGAGAATCTGCCCGGCCTGCAGCGTGCTCGGCAGCGCATCCGCGCTGCTGCTTGCTTCAGTCTCTGGCGTGATCATTCAGCGGCCCTGCTCGAGCCTCTGCGCCATCCGTGCAGCCAGCAGTGCTGGCATGGTGGAGGCGCGGAGCGTCGCGGCAGCAGCATCGACGTCATAGGGCACGCGCTCGAAGCTGAGCAAGGCTTGCTGGTCATCGAACAAGGCGTAGCAGGCCGCAGGGTTGCCGTCGCGCGGTTGACCGCATGAGCCCGGGATCGCCAACCATTGGCGATGTATCGGCAAGGGGATGGCGATACCGGCGACCGGGGTGAAATCACCAGCCTTGCCGGTGGCCGAGAGGTTGTAGAGCATCGGCTCATGCATATGACCGCAGAAGGTATAGCGGCAGTGGGTGCTGTTCATGCTGCGAATCGCTTCGAGCCTGCCCTGGGTGTACTCCCAGCCTTGCGGCGCATAGGCGTTGGCATGCACGAACAGGCAATCGCCACGTTGCCTTGTCAGGGGCAGGGCGGCCAGGAAATCGAGCTGGCCGGGATTGAGCTGGGCCCTGGTCCAGTCCAGCACCAACCTGGCTTCTTCGCGCATCGTCGGTGTCGAGCCCTTGATCACCGCTTCATCATGGTTGCCCAGCACGGCAATCGAGCCAGTGGCAGTCAGCGCAGCAACGGTATCAAGCACCCAGGCTGGATCAGCACCGTAGCCGACAAAGTCGCCGAGAAAGGCAAAGCCCTCGGCACCTCGCGACCTTGCATGCTCGAGCACGGCCTCCAGCGCCTGGCGATTCGCATGCAAGTCGGTGATCAAGGCGGTTTTCATGACCAGAGCATGCCAGATTGGGCTGACAGAGAGCTGAGAAAGTTGTCAGCCCTTGTGGGTATCCGGTTCTGGTCTTGGCCGCGCCGGTGGCGCTTGACTTTGCTTTGCAAAGTCAGCCAAGCCCGAACCGTCTGCCATCCCTTGCGGGCTGACGCACCGGCTTAGCCGATGCGTCCGAGCAGAAGGTACTCCATGAGTGCCTTCTGCACGTGCATCCGGTTCTCAGCTTCGTCCCAGACGACGGATTGGGGGCCGTCGATGACTTCGGCGGTGACTTCTTCGCCGCGGTGAGCGGGCAGGCAATGCATGAACAGGGCATCGGGCTTGGCCAGGGCCATCATCGCGCTGTCAACACGCCAGTCGGCAAAAGCGCTGCGGCGGGTTTCATTCTCGGCCTCGAAACCCATGCTGGTCCAGACATCGGTCGTCACCAGGTCGGCATCGCGGCAGGCGTCGCGCGGGTTCTTGAACACTTTGTAGCAAGAGCTGTTCTTGATGCCGGCGACGATGGGGTCGATCTCGTATCCGCTGGGGGTGCTGACATGCACGGTAAAGCCGAGGATTTCGGCCGCCTGCAGCCAGGTATTGGCCATATTGTTGCCGTCACCGACCCAGGCAACGACGCGACCTTTCAGGCAATCGGCATCGACGATGCCGCGCTGGTTCATGCCGCGGGCTTCGATGAAAGTAAACAGGTCGGCTAGGATCTGGCAGGGGTGGAATTCGTTGGTCAGACCGTTGATGACCGGCACCCGTGAGTTGGCCGCGAAGCGTTCGATCTTGGTATGTTCGAAGGTGCGGATCATCACGATGTCGACCATGCGGCTGATCACGCGGGCACTGTCCTCGATCGGCTCGGCGCGTCCCATCTGGCTGTCACCGGTGGTCAGATGCACGACCGAACCACCCATCTGGTACATGCCGGCCTCGAAGCTCACCCTGGTGCGCGTGCTGGCCTTCTCGAAAATCATCGCCAAGGTCCGGTCGGCCAGTGGCTGATAGCGCTCGTAGTTCTTGAAACGCCGCTTGATGCTGGCTGCGCGCTCGAACAGGTGGGCATATTCCTCAGCCCGGAAATCCTTGAACTGCAGGTAATGGCGCATCAGGCGGTCTCCCGGTTTCATGGGGTGGTGGCCAGAAAGGCCTTGATCAAGGGGCAAAGTATGGAAGCGATCTCTTGCGCTTCGGCCGGGCTCAGGATCAGCGCCGGCACCAACCGGATCACCCGATCGGCGGTGACACTGATCAGCAAGCCAGCCGCCGCGGCCTGGGCCATCAAAGGGCCGCAGGAACGGTCAAGCTCGATGCCTATCATCAGGCCCTGGCCGCGCAATTCGACAACACCGTTGACACCGGCCAGGCCATCTTGCAGCGCCGTCTTCAGCAAGGCACCGACTTCGATCGCATTCGCCAGCAGGCCGTCTTCTTGCATGATCGTCAAGGTCTCGACGCCAGCCCGCATGGCCAGCGGATTGCCACCGAAGGTCGAACCATGGTTGCCTGGTTGCAGTACCGTGGCGGCGCGCGGGCCGCAGACAACGGCGCCGATCGGCACGCCCGAGCCCAGGCCCTTGGCCAGCGGCATGACGTCGGGCTGGATGTCGGCCCATTGGTAAGCGAACCATTTGCCGGTACGGCCGATGCCACATTGCACTTCGTCAAGCATCAGCAGGATGTCATGGCTGTCGCAGACGCGGCGCAATTGCCGCAGGAATTCCAGTTGTGCCGGGTTGACGCCGCCTTCGCCCTGGATGGTTTCCAGAAAGACTGCGGTGATCCCTGGATGTGCCAGCAGCGCCGCTTCGACCGCCTTGATGTCGTTCAGCGGTACCCGTACAAAGCCCGGCACCAGCGGTCCGAAGCCCGCATGGATTTTCGGGTTGGCGGTGGCTGACAGCGTCGCGATCGAGCGGCCGTGGAAAGCGCCTTCGAACACCAGCACTTCGGGATTGTCATTGCCACGGTCATGGCCGAACTTGCGTGCGATTTTCAGCGCGGCCTCGTTGGCTTCCAGGCCGCTGTTGCAGAAAAAGACCTTGCTCAGTCCGCTCAGCTCGCACAGTTTGTCGGCCAGTTGCTCCTGCAAAGGCACATGGTAGTAATTGCTGGTGTGGATCAGCTTTGCCACCTGGTCCTGCAAGGCAGGCACCAGCCTGGGGTGTCCATGGCCCAATGTATTGACCGCAATGCCGGCCAGACCGTCCAGATAGCGTCGGCCCTTGACGTCCCAGACCCAGCAGCCCTGGCCATGCGAGATTGCAAGGTCCAGGCGGCCATAGGTTGACATCACATGCGACTCGGGCGGGGTGGTGGCGTTCATCAGGTCTCCGATTGGGGGTTGGAACTGGCTCGAAAGCCGTGCGCGATTCTAAAGCTTAGCCATGCCGGTCGGACCGGGTATCGAGCGCCATTGCTGCACCGCAACACATCCGGGGCACAATAGCGGTTTTTCAAGCTGGCATCCGGGTTGTGCTGCACCGGCGAAGCAATCAAACCCCAATGCACTTGCCCGACAAACCGCGAGAAGTCTTTATCCAGGGTGTGACCCTGGATGGACGCACGTTCCGTCCTAGCGATTGGGCTGAACGACTGGCCGGTGCGATGTCTTCATTTCGGCCCGGCGGCGCCCGCGGCGGGATCGGCGCCTATATTGGTTATTCGCCTTACTGCGTGCCGCGCGTCATCAACGGGATCAAATGCGTGCTCGTCAACGAGGCGCTGAAGGGACTCGAGCCGATGGCCTGGGATTTCGTCATGAACTTCGCCCGCGACAATCAACTGCAGGTCATTGACGCCGGTCTGTTGCCAGGATCAGCGCAGCAGCAGTAGCAGTACAGGAGTCAGCTGAAGTTTTGCCGGTCCCCAATAGAAAAAGGCCCGCCGAAGCGAGCCTTTCTTCTTTGCACCCGACCTGTCTTCAGGCAGCCAAGGCCTTGATCTTGGCAGACAAACGGCTCTTGTAACGTGCGGCTTTGTTCTTGTGGAAGATGCCCTTGTCAGCGACCGAGTCGATGACCGATTGAGCGCTCTTGAACAGTTCAGCGGCCTTGCTCTTGTCGCCGATGACGACTGCTTTTTGCACATTCTTGATGACTGTGCGGAATTGCGAGCGCAACGCCGTGTTGGCGGCATTGAGCTTGATGTCCTGGCGAGCGCGCTTGAGGCCCGATGCCGAACGTACTGTTTTCTTCTTGGCTTTTGACGTTGTTGCCATGCTGTAATTCTACCCAGTGAGGTGCAAAGACAGCGAGTGTAGCACTGAAGTAGGCCGACCGACAAGAATTAGCCTTGTCCAACGTGGCGTGAGCCTGAATGGGCCGCGTTATTCCGTCCATAAGTGAGCATGAGGCAGGAATTGCGGCTGTACTGCTGCTTGCTCGATCATCTTCAACTGGATCGATCAGCAGGGATGCAGCCGATCTGCGCAGGCTTGCATTACTGCTGAGGCTTGCTCAAGTTGCCCCAGTCGGCGTATGGCAATTTGTATGGCTTGCTACTAGCATCCGAGCATGTTGGCAGTGAAATTTGAATGGGACGACAGCAAGGATGCTGAAAATCAGCTAAGGATGCTCTGCACAACTCAACGCGAGTTGGTGCAGCGCGGATCGGGATGGGATGCAACGCAAACCTGCATCGGCATAGTCGCCAGGCGACCGCAAGCCGATTTTTCACCTCCGGCATTGGGTTGACTAGGCCAGCCTTGAGTGCAGTCCAGGGCGCTCGTACCAAGGGATGCTCTGCATAACCCCTCGCGGCTTGTGCTGGTGCGGCCTCGGGCGGTCTGCGGCGTTGCATTTATTGCCAATAGCACGGGCTATTGTCTGCAAAATGCGCCTTGCATCCCATCCCGATCCGCACCGCACCCGCTCGCGTTGAGTTATGCAGAGCATCCCAAGGGCTCGAGGAGAATATTTGATCCTTGGCCTGGTGCCTGGTTTTATTGGGCTGATCAGAACTCACTCAAATATTAGCGATCCGGGCAGCATCTCGCTTCCTGTGGTGACGACTCGTCAGTCAGCCACCTGGAAAAATAGGTCGAGATCGTCGCCGTGATAATGCGGCAGTCTTGTTGCCCGACGGGTCCGTTCACCAACCCAAACAATGAATCTGCTGCGCGCCGCTTCCCTGATCTCACTGCTGACCCTGGCTTCGCGCATTACCGGGTTGATCCGTGAGCAATTGGTGGCGGCCTTGTTTGGTGCAAGCAGTCTGACCGATGCCTTTCAGGTCGCTTTCCGGATCCCCAATCTGCTGCGCCGTTTGTTTGCCGAGGGCGCCTTCTCGCAGGCTTT
>CANFIC010000231.1 GCA_947446685.1 Burkholderiales bacterium | reverse complement strand
GAGCTGATGCGGATATTGGGTCAGCCGCTGCTCGGCCGAGGCCATGCCGACCTTGCCGAGCAGAAAAATCGCGCGCGCCCGGGCTTCGCCGACGCTGCTCTTGCGGTGATGCAGATAGGACTCCATCAACTGCTCGCCCACCGTGTAAGCCGGGTTCAGCGCGGTCATCGGCTCCTGGAAAATCATCGCCATCTGGCGACCACGCAAGGCATTGATGCGCTTGGGGCTGGCCGCCATCAGGTCTTCGCCGAGCAGCTCAAGCCTGGCAGCGCTGCGCCGCGCCGCTTTCGGCAGCAGCCCCATCAGCGCCAGCGAAGTCATCGACTTGCCGCAGCCCGATTCGCCGACCAGACACAAGGTCTCGCCGCGCTGCAACTGGAAACTCAGCTTGCGCACCGCATGCAGGCTGCCGCGCGGCGTCGCGATGTCGACCGACAAATCCTGTACATCGAGCACCATCTCATTCGCGCTGTCGCTCATGCGCGGTCCTGCGGCGCCAGCAGATCATGCAGACCGTCGCCGGCGAGATTGATCGCGAAGATCAACACCGCCAGAGCGCTGCCCGGAATCGCGATCAGCCAGAAAGAGAAAAACATATAGGCTTTGGCCTCGGAAATCATCAAACCCCAGGAAGGCAATGGCGGCTGCACGCCCAGGCCCAGGAAGGAGAGCGCCGACTCGAGCAGGATCGCGCTGGCGGCTTCGAGCGTGGCCACGACGACCAGTTGCGGCAGCACATTGGGCAGCACTTCGCCGAGCAGGATGCGCCGCGTCGATGCGCCGGCCGCTTGCGCTGCGGCGACATAGTCGAGCTGGCGCACCT
Source organism: Burkholderiales bacterium (assembly GCA_947446685.1). Classification (GTDB taxonomy): domain Bacteria; phylum Pseudomonadota; class Gammaproteobacteria; order Burkholderiales; family Burkholderiaceae_C; genus Paucibacter_A. The sequence continues at coordinate 5,294 of CANFIC010000231.1, read as the reverse complement.
GCTGGGTGGCGCTGCGCATCACCACCGCAAAACGGTCCCATTTCAACAGGCCAAGCACCCCGATCACGACCCAGAGCGACCCACCGATCAGCGCGACCGTGGCCAATGCCACCAGAATCACCGGCAGCGCCAACCTGGTGGTCACCAAAAAGGTCACCAGCAGATCGGTTTTGCCACCGAAATAGCCGGCCAGCATGCCCATCGTGGTGCCGATCAGGCCCGAAATCAAGGCGACGCTGGCGCCGATCAGCAGCGAGATGCGCGCGCCATAAAGCAGTCGTGACAGGTAATCGCGGCCCAGCGGGTCAGTGCCCAGCGGATGCAGCCAGTCGCCCTTCTCAAACCAGATCGGCGGCAGGTTGCGGTTCAGCAGGTCCTGCACATAGGGGTCATGCGGCGCCAACCAGGGCGCCAGCAATGCGGCCAGCAGGATCAGCAGCAACAGCCCGGCGCCAACGGCGAAGGCCGGTGTCTGCAGGATGCGTCGCGCCAGACTGTCGGTCGATTTCATCATTCAGGCCACCCGGATGCGCGGATCCAGCCAGGCATTGGCAATGTCGGACGCCAGCGTCAGCAGCACATAGATCACCGACAGCAGCAGCACGATCAACTGCATCACCGGATAGTCCTTGAAGGTGATGCTCTGGTAGGCCAGGTAACCCAGGCCGTCGAGGGCAAAAATGGTCTCGACGACGACCGAACCGCCAAGCAAAAAGCCCAGTTGTACGGCCGTCAAGGCCACCACCGGAACGATCGCATTGCGCAGACCATGTTTGAAGATCACCAGGCTGACCGGCAAGCCTTTGGCGCGCGCGGTGCGGATGTAATCAGCTTCCAGCACCTCGATCATGCCGGCGCGGATCAAGCGCATGAAGGCCGGCGCAATGTAGTAGCCCAGCGCGATCGTCGGCATGAAGAAATGCAGCCAGCTATCGCTGCCCGAGACCGGCAACCAACGCAGCTTGATCGAGAACAGCATGATCAGCAACAAGGCAAAGAAGAAGTTCGGCAACGCCTGCCCGACCACCGCCAAAGCCAGGCAAAGCCGGTCGAGCCAGCTGTTCCGGTAGACCGCGGCGAGTACGCCCAGCGGCACCGAAATCAGCAGCGCCAGCAGCAAGGCCGCCAAGCCGAGCGACAAGGTGGTGGCCAGCTTGGAAAAGATCAGCGGCGCGGCCGGCACCTTGAAATAGATCGAATCGCCGAAATCGCCCATCAGGATCCGGCTCAGCCACTCGAGATATTGCAGCGGCAGCGGCCGGTTGAAGCCATAGGCCTGGCGGATCAGGTCGATGTCAACCTGGCGCGCGCCCTCGCCAGCGATGGCGACCGCCGGATCGCCCGACAGGCGCAGCAGCAAAAAGGCCAGAATCGAGACTGCCAGGGCCACACAGACCGCCAGACCGAGGCGTTTAAGGATGAAGCCGAACATCGCTATTTCCAGCTCATCTCCCAGAAACGCACCTGCTCGTCCGGATAGGCCTTGAAGTTCAGGCTCTTGGTGGCAACGTAATAGACCGGCAGCGACCACAGCGGTACCGTGTAAGCGCGCTCGGCAATCAGCGCCAACGCGGTCTTGTAATAGGCTTTGCGGGTGGTCGATGCCACCGAGTTGTTACCCCTTGACAGCAGGTCGCGGATTTCGGGATCGCGGTTCAAATCATCGCTTTCAAAACTGAAATAGACCGGCGTCATCGCCGACACATCGTTGACCGAGAACGAGCCCCAGGTCTGGTGCGTCAGCTGCGCCTTGTTGGCGCGGATCACCTCGCGCATCGCCGCATATTGAGAAAAGCCGAGCTTGGCCCGGATGCCCACGGCAGCCAGGTTGCCGATCAGCGCTTCGGTCTGGTTGCGCTCGCGGTAGGCGACGATTTCGGTGTCGAAGCCGTTGGGATAACCGGCTTCTGCAAGCAGCTTTTTGGCCAGCGCGGGGTCATATTTATAGCGCTGTGCACCATCGTCGGTGCAGCCGAACTGGGCCGGAAAGCACAGCGTATGGAGGACGCGCGAACTGCCGCCAACGATGTTCTTGGCAATGCCTTCGCGGTCGATCGCATGGTTGATCGCGCGGCGCACACGGATGTCCTTGAACTGCGGCGAGGGCGTGCCTTCCAGCGTATTGAACTGCATGAACGCGATGCGCATCGTTTCACCGCTGACGACCTGCAGCGACGGCACGCTGCTGACCTGCTCGGCCTGATCCTTGGGCACATGCATGATGAAGTCTTCGCCACCTGACAGCACTTCGGCCATCTGGGTCTGCCGGTCAGGAATGAAGCGGATCTCGAGCTTGCCGATCTTCGGCATGGCTTTCGGTGAATCCTTGAAATAGCCGGCATTGCGCTCCAGCGTGATCGACTTGCCGGGCAGGTACTGCACCACCTTGAACGGCCCGGTACCGACCGGCTTGGCATTCATGCCTTTGGGTCCGACCTCCTGGTAATACTTCGCCGGGTGAATCACCACTGGCCCGGCCAGATATTCGATCGCGGCAGGAAAGACCTTCTTGGTCGTCAACCTGACCTTGTACGGGCCGAGCTTTTCGGCCTTTTCGATCCAGCTGACGTTTTGCTGGGTGGTGACCTTGTTGTCCGTGTTGGCGACGAAGTTCAAGGTGTAGACCACCGAATCGGCGTCGAAAACTTCGCCGTTGTGAAACTTCACCCCTTCGCGCAGTTCGAACTCGATCACCCGCTCGTTGATCTGTTTCCAGCTCTTGGCCAGCAAGCCCTTGTACTCATTGCTGACCGGATCACGGTAAACCAGCGTGTCCCAGACATTGGCGCCCAGGATCACACCGATACGCACATTGTTGAAGAAGGGATCGACGCTCTCGGGCGCCTGGTCATAGGCAAAACGCAGCGTGTCGTCCTTCTTGCCGGCCCAGGCGCTCATGCCGGTAACAAGCAAGCCGGTCAGCGCGGCCGCCAAGGCAAGCCTGCCGATGAAACTCTTGTTGCCTGAATTGTTCACGAACATCATGACTCCTTGATGGTTATCCGGCCGGACTGAACTCGGCCGCTGCGCGAGCCAGTATAGAAGCGTGAAACGCGCAGCTTTCGTGCCAGCAGATGGGACATACCCGCAGCATCGCCGCGCGAGCCGCCGGCAGGTTTCGCTGCAGCCCGGTCAGTCAGCCGGCTTCAGCCGGTCGACAGCAGCCTTGATCGCAGCGCCATGTTGATCCAGCATCGGCGCGGCGAAAGGCTTGGGCCCGGGCGTGCGGCCGAAAGTGATGGCCCGCGTCAGACCTTTGTAACTGCCCAGGGTCGGATGAGCGAAGTCGCTGACCATGCCCTCGGCCTGCACCTGCGGGAAGTCGAACATATCCTCGATCGAACGCGCCGCTGCACAGGGCACCTCTTCGCCAAAGCAAGCCTCCCACTCAAGCGCAGTCCGCCCCGCCAGCGCCGCATGCAACTTGGGCAGAATTTCACCGCAATGAATCGCCCGCTTGCGCACGCTGTCATAGCGATCGCTGGCAAGCAATTCTTCGAGGCCGGTATGCCTGCACAGCGCCTGCCAGAAATGGCTGGTATTGGCCGAGATATAGATGAACCCCTGCTTGCTGGGATGGATGCCGGTGATGCCGCCCGAGCGCATGTCACGGCCGACCTCACGGGGCTCGCCTTCAGCCCAGACCATCCGCGCTGATTGCATCGCCAGGGCCGAACGCAGCAGCGAGACACCCACCCTCTGGCCCTCGCCGCTGTTGGAGCGCTCGTACAGCGCTGCCGTGACGCCGCCAGCGATCAGCGCCGCGGCGTAATAGTCGACCACCGACCCATAGGCAATCTCGGGCGGGCCTTCCGGCCGCCCCTGCAAGGTGCAGATACCGGTCATCGTCTGCAGCACCTGGTCGTAACCGGCCTTGTCCTTCAAGGGGCCGGTCTCGCCATAGCCGCTGACGGCGCAGTAAATCAGCCGCGGATTGATCAGTTTGAGCTGCTCATAAGCGATGCCGAGCCGGGGCGGCACGCTCGGGCGGAAGTTGTGCACCAGTACATCGGCAATCCTTACCAATGCCAGCAGGCGCTGCAGGTCCGGGGGCTGCTTGAGGTCGAGCACCAGGCCTTGCTTGCTGCGGTTCACACCGATGAAAGCGCGGCTTTCAGCAGCAAGAGTTGACGGGTAATTGCGCAGGTTGTCGCCGCCTGGCGGCTCGATCTTGATGACCTCGGCACCCTGGTCGGCCAGCAGGGAGCAGCCATAAGGACCGGCGATATAGGCGCTGAGGTCGAGCACCAGCAAGCCCGACAGCGGGCCGACCGGCTTCGAAGGGCTATCGCCGGACTTGGATGAAAGCAAGCTCATGGACGGGAATATTCAGTCGGCCGTGATGTTCTGCTGCTTGGCCAGCTTCTTCCAGCGCTCGACATCCTGGGCGATGGTGGCGGCAAACAGCGCCGGGGTGGTGGCGATCGTTTCAGCGCCTTCCCTGAGGAACTGCGCCTTGATCTCGGGCTTGGCCAGCAATTTGTTGACTGCGGCGTTGAGCTTGTCGACGATTGCCGCAGGCGTGCCGGCCGGGGCCAGCAAACCCCACCACAACTCGAATTCATAGCCAGGGACGGCGCTGGCCATCGGCACCAGATCGGGCGCCACCTGGTTCGGCTTCAGGGTGGTGATGCCGATCGCCTGGACCCTGCCAGCCCGCACCATCGGCAGGATCGAAGGCCCGCTGGCAATCAGCAGTTGGGTCTGCCCCCCGATCAGGTCGGTGATCGCCGGGCCAAGGCCGCGATACGGCACATGGGTGATGGTCAGATTGCCGGCCTGAGCCTTGAGCAATTCAGTGGCGAACTGGTTCACGCTGCCGATCCCCGACGAGGCATAGTTGTACAGATCAGGCTTGGCGGCGATCGCGGCGATCAACTCGCTTGGTGTTTTGGCCGGAAATTCATTGTTGACCGCAACGATGAAAGGGCCGCGCGCAAACAAGGCGACCGGCGCAAAACTCTTCACCGGGTCAAAAGGCAGCTTGCTCTGGATCGCCGCGTTGGTGGTGAAGCTCGATGAGATCGCCAGCAAGCTATAGCCATCGGGCGTCGACTTGGCGACCTGGCTGCTGCCGGTGGTGCCGCTGGCGCCCGGCCGGTTGTCGATGATCACCGTCTGTTTCAACTCGTCGGTCAATTCCTTCGCGACCAGACGCGCAAACACATCGTTCGAGCCACCGGGCGGATATGGCACGACGATCGTGACTGTCCGGGATGGGTAGCGCTCCTGCGCCGCCGCTGCAGTCAGCAGACCGGCCAGGCAGACGCCGAGCAGAAAACGCCAAGGCTTCG